>CAZTIJ010000047.1:0-12467 GCA_964613365.1 uncultured Clostridiaceae bacterium
GAATCACCGGAGGTACAGATTAGTATGTGGATCCTTTGCGCCCGACAAATTGGAATGCTTGTAAAGCAAGATCATGCTATTAACCGCCTAAGGGCGGTTTTTTTGTGGAAAGTTTCCCGCAGGCTGAGGACATATCTTCGCAAAGTTATTGACATATATCCGGAATAGTTATTGACATATGTCATTAATACAGTATAATGAAGGTATGAAGAAGAAAAGGCAGAAATAGTCCATGGAAAAATAATAAAAAAGGAGAGGAATACAATGCCAAGAAGAGATCAAACAGGACCTATGTCTGAAGGAAAACAAACCGGAAAGGGTTTCGGACCCTGCGGTGAAGAAAACAAGGTACGAGAGGGAAGAAACCGGGAAATCCCTGAGGAAAGAAGCGGGGGAAAAGTGGAATTCGGACTGCGACGGGGAAGCGGTGTGAAAAGACGGCAAAGAGGAGATTCTCCGGAAGCACAAGGGGACTTTCAAAGGCGAAGACCGGCCAGGCGAGGACGGAACCTGTAAGAATGGGCATGTTCAGCTTTGATTAGGAAAAAGTGGTAAAGAAGATAAATTTTACAGGAGAAAGAGAGGTGAAAACATGCCGAGACCGAAAAAAGGTCGAAGGGTTTGTTGTATGCCGAAAGTTGACTACTTCGGCCCCGTATCTCCCCAAAAAGAGGATCGGGAGGATATTATTATGTCCGTGGATGAATACGAAACCATACGACTCATCGATTTGGAAGGCTTCAACCAGGAAGAGTGTGCAAGTCGAATGAATATTGCCCGGACCACGGTGCAGGGAATATACAATGTGGCGAGGGAAAAACTGGCGGAGGCCCTGATCAACGGAAGAAGACTGAAGATTGAGGGAGGAAATTATCAACTGTGCGACGGCCTGCAAAAACACTGCGGCAAAGGAAGAGGACGCCGCAGAGGTTGTGATAATCCCTCAAGGGAAGAAAATGGATTTTCAGAAGAGGAGAAAGGTTAAGGAGGTTTTATTCATGAAACTTGCAATGCCCATGGAAGGAAGAGATTTAATGAAAAATGTCAGTCCTTCCTTTGGACGGGCCCCTTATTTTCTAATTTATGATACCGATACCAAAGAAGAAAAGTATCTGGATAACAGCGCCGCCGGAACCCAAGGGGGTGCCGGAGTAAAAGCGGCGCAAATTATTGTGGACAGTAAAGTCGATGTGCTTCTGACTCCCCGATGCGGAAAGAATGCGGCGGAAGTATTTGAAGACAGCGGGATTCAACTCTATAAGACGCGGGAGGGGAGTGGAAAGAAAAACCTAGAGGATTTTACCGAGGATCGGCTGAGCCCTTTAGAGGAAATACACGCCGGATTTCATAATCATGGAGGCAGATAGTATGAAGATTGCGGTACTCAGCGGAAAAGGGGGAACGGGTAAAACCCTGGTATCCGTAAACCTGGCAGCGGCAGCGGAGGCGGCGGTGTACATCGACTGCGATGTGGAAGAGCCCAACGGTCATCTGTTTTTTAAACCGGAAAAAGTTAAAACCGAAATCGTCTCCAATCGAATTCCGGTGATCGATCATACCCGGTGTACCGGTTGTCGAACCTGTGTAAACTTTTGTAAATTTAATGCCCTGGCCTATATAAACAAGAAAGTGAAGGTCTTTGAGGATATCTGTCATTCCTGCGGAGGTTGTCAGCTGTTTTGTCCGGAGGAGGCCATCGATGAAAAAGATCAGCCTATGGGAAAAATTGAATCCGGTGTTTCCGAGAATGTCCGGGTACTCACCGGTATTTTGAACACGGGTGAAGCTTCGGGAACTCCCATTATTAACCGACTGTTGGAGCTGGGCCGGGCACGGGAAAAGGAAGAAGGGGAGAAGCTAAAGGGCCATACCGTAATCGACTGTCCACCGGGCAGTGCCTGTAGTGTGATGGAAAGCATCGAAGATGCGGATTATTGCGTGTTGGTGGCGGAGCCTACGGTATTCGGAGCCCATAATCTGGCCATGGTACATGAGTTGGTAACCCTATTTCGAAAACCCCACGGTGTGTTACTAAACAAATGCACGGAGGGGGAAAACCCTTCCGAGGATTATTGTATGGAAAATCAAATAAAAATTTTAGAAAGGATCCCCTTTGATCATAAATTGGGGACGTTGAATTCCAATGCGTTGATCGGGGTACGGGAAGAGGAAGATTATCAACGGTTATTTTCCACTCTGCTTCAAAGGATTGTTCGGGAGGTGACCTATGAAACAACTACTGATTCTTAGCGGAAAAGGAGGGACGGGAAAAACCACCGTGGCGGGAGCTTTTATCAAGCTGGCCAATGGGAAAGCTTATGCCGACTGCGATGTGGATGCCCCAAATCTTCATTTGATCATGAGGAATTTGAAAGAACCGGAAAGAAAAGACTATTACGGTATGGATAAAGCGGTCATCGATGAGAAGCGCTGTAGTGCCTGCGGTCTTTGTGAAGAACATTGCCGATTCCACGCCATTGATCACAACCCTCTATACAGAGTGAATCCCTATACTTGTGAGGGCTGTGGCGTTTGTGAACGGCTATGCCCGGAAGGGGCGATTACGCTTCAACCGGATATCGCGGGAGAGTTGATGCTTTATCAAAAGGATAGGATTTTTTCCACGGCGAAGTTAAAAATGGGTAGCGGAACCTCGGGTCTGTTGGTGACGGAAGTAAAAAAACAGCTGATCAATGCCGTAAAAGAAGAGGAAAGAGCCGAGCCGGAGTTCGCGATTATCGACGGCTCTCCGGGAATCGGTTGCCCCGTAATCGCTTCCATCACCGGGGTGGATATGACCTTGGTGGTGGCGGAACCGTCCATTTCCGGCATCAGCGATATGAAACGGATTTTGGATACGGCAAAAAAATTTGATGTAAAGACCGCCCTATGCGTTAACAAATATGATACCAATAAGAAAAACACCTTGGAAATCGAAAGCTTTTGTAAAGAACACCATATCCCTTTTCTCGGGAAAATTCCCTACGACCCCGAAGCGATCAAAGCCATCAATAATATGCAAAGCATTACCGAGGTAAAATGTCCCTCCGGGGATGCAGTACGGAGGGTCTACGAGAAAACCATGGAAATACTCAAAAACTAGGAGGAATGAATCATGAAAATCGCCGTAGCCAGTGAGAAAAATAGGGTGACGGAACATTTTGGACACTGTGAGAACTTTAATATTTATGAAGTGAAGGATCAGGAAATTGTAAAGCGCTACTCCGTGGCAAATCCCGGCCATCGACCGGGCTTCTTGCCGAACTATCTTAATGATTTAGGCGTAGAGGTAATCATCTCCGGAGGTATGGGAGGCGGTGCCGTGGACATCTTTAATCGTAATAACATCGAGGTGATCACCGGCACTGTGGGAGATGCTGAAGATGCGGCAAAACGTTATTTACGGGGAGATTTAATCTCCACGGGTTCCGTATGCCATGAACATCAGCATCGTGGCGCATGTGAAAAAGAGTAATGAAAACCGCAACATATTCTATTCGATAAAAAGACAAAAAAATTCCGGCTTAAAGGGCCGGAATTTCCACTTGTTGCTTGGGTTGAGATTCTTGATTATTACTGCCTCGGGGTCGATAGTTCTTAAACACCTTTCCTCCGATGATCCCCGCCAGGATGCCGCCCACCATGGCGAATCCCAGGGCTAAGAAAACCGCCAAGGGAGGATTAAAGGCAAAGGGGGCGATGAGTCCCGGGATCGGAGAGGCGGTGCCCGGGGCGTTGTTTACGATGCCGAAGTAGGCAGCGGAGAGTCCCGCCAAGGCGCCGCCGACAAAGTTGGAAGCATAAATCGGTAGGGCATTGGCGCTGACAATATCCGCCTGGGTTAAGGGCTCCAGCATAATGGCCAGGCTTTGGCCCCGGTCCCCCAGTTTCAACTTTGAAAATACGATGCCGTTGGTAAAGGAGCCTCCGAAGGTGGCAATGGCGGCAATCCCCATGGGAAGACCGGTAAGGCCCAGCATCGCCGTAAGGGCCATGGAGCTTAAGGGGGAGGTGCACATCACCTTCATCAGGCCTCCCAGGATGATCCCCATAAACAAGGGAGACTGCAGCGCCGCCACGGAAATCATCTGGCCGATGGCGGAAAGGGTGGACTCCACCATGGGTTCGCTGCCAAGGGCAATGATTCTGGCCATGGGTGCCACTAACAGGGCGGTGAAAATCACGTTCATCCCCGCGGGAATCCGCCGTTCGATATGGGGGGTGATCAACCCTAGAATGTATCCGGCAATAAATCCCGGAAGAATCCCGGCCCCTCCTACGGCGACCCCGGCGGTTACCGCCAGCACAGGATTTACCTTCATTTGAATCATCGTAAGGGAGACTGCGGCCACCCCGCCCATGCTTCCGGAAACACTACCCACTTCTCCGAGAAAGGCAATGCTTAGAAAGTCTCCGGTTATGTATAGATGGATGGCCTCCACCAAGAAAGTGGCAATGGCGGCACTGGCCAGGCCGGACATGGCCGGTTGTCCCTGGGGTGCCTTCAGGCTGAAAATTGAAAAGATCAAAAGCATAGCAACTAACATCGCGGTTCCAAGTAAAATGTCCATAAGTATTCCTCCTTTTTAAGTCAAGTACCATTTTATAAGTACTTGCATTCGTTCTATCTTACTTCTCCTGGGAAAGATCCCAACCTACCTCTTTCTTCAAAGGCTTGAAGCTTTTTTCGAAAAATAGGCAACAAAAAAAGGACAGGGAAACAATTGCACGTAAAAAACACATGCTCATTGTTCTCTGTCCTTTGTATCTGAAAGTTTCGCGGGGCTTTTTAACAGCCTCCCCTTGCTTCGTCGATGACCTTTCGGTGCTCTCCAGAGTTGTGTCCCGATATTTGTATGATACCTGAAAGCTTCGGCACACCTTATGGCTTAGCGTGCTTTTCTTCTACGGTATGGGCGAGGCCCATTCTCCAAATATCGATCATCCACTTATGAAGTTGTGATCTGCCCTTATCATAACCAATTTTACATCGGGTTGCAAGGGGGATTTTGATTTTTTTGTTGAACTATCCGCGAAAACCTGCCGAGAGGCCCGAAGAAGCGTGCATAATCAATGCCTTAGGGGCTTTTCTGATACTCCGGGGATACCGCCAGGACTTCCAGAGGTACAATGACCCTTTGTTCCGGATCTTCTAAATCAAAGGTTTCCTCGGGATTTTCGATCTCCACATAGAGTCGATAAATCGGCGGGAAATAGTCGGTGGTGGGGTGGGTATAGTAAAAAACCTCGGCCATTACAATGTTTTCAATTTTCAGTTCCTGCTGATAAAACTCCTGGTCCCTGCGATCCTTTACAATATCCTCTAGGGACCGTAAAGGAAGCTCATCCAATACTTCGAAGGGTTCCAAGTGATAGTAGGGGATGTTGATCCGGGGTGTTTCCAGGAGATCTCCCCTTTCATAGTTTCTTTCGGAATATCGAAACTCGGTCTGGTTAAACTGGGTCTCGAAGAAGCGATCCATGGGATCCTCACTAGCCTCTAGATATTCTACAGCGGATCGTAGCCAACCATCGTCATCGACTTCATAGCGAATACGGCTTTCGGGGTTTTCATAGGTTAAAAGATCTGAAACCATGGGGAAATAGTACTCTTGATGGATCTTTAGAGCCTCTTCGATGGACTTTTCCGAAAGAGAATCCTTTGTGATTTCATCGGCAGGTTCGTCCACAGACACCGCGACGGATAAATTCATATTCATAAAAAGATGGAATCCGTTTTCCAAAACCATGCTGGGTCCATCTATTTCAAGAATGTCCCGGTCCATTTTTTTCGCCGCCTTTTCCAGTATGGCTGTAAATTCCTCAACCTGTTCCGGGTCATTCATGCCGGGGGTTACGGGGTTGATAAATACCGGTAGTGCATCAACGGAGTGTTCCTGTAATTCACTTACCTTCATCCCCCGGTGGGGCCGGTTCTTAAGTTTCGCCTCTAACTCCGACAAATCCTTAACCCGGTATATTTCATCCCCCATTCCACCCGGGTCCGGAGGGATTTCAAGGGAGATATACTCCTCCTCGGGATCCTCCTTGGGGTCCTCCTCCACCACTTCCTCCTCCGGTTCCGGATCCTGGGTCGGGTCCTCTTTTTCCTCCTGGGTTTCAGAATCCGGATCCTCTTCTCCCTGAAGGGAATCCTGTCCGCCCCGATCCAGAAAGTCCTGTAATAGAAGAAAAGAAGTGAGCAGCAAAAGAATACCGGCGGCCGCCGCCACCATCTGTCTTCGTCTTTTTTGTTTTCTTTTACGGTAGATGTCCCGGAGCATGGCTTGCTTTTTTTCACCGCTTAATTCCACCGGGGTAAAAGCCTTACGAAAATCCTTATTTTTCACCCTCTTCACCTCCCAGGGTCTTCCTTAACATCTCCCGGCCCCGAGCCAATTGGGAACGGACCGTGGCTTCCTTGGTTCCCTGCAGTTCCCCGATTTCCGCCGATGTATAGCCTTCGTAGTAATAGAGGTAAATCGCAGTTTTGTACTTTGTCGGCAGGTTCAGTATTTCATCGAAGACCTCAAAACTGTAATGATCCCGATGTTTTATCCGGTCCAACACCTCATCCCTGCCCGTTCTCTTTTTTCGGAACCAATATTTCAGTTTGTTTTTGCAGATATTTGATGCGGTTACGATGAACCAGCCCTTTTCATGATCTTCTCCGGCAAAGGGCGGGGCTTTTTCCATGGCCCGAAGAAAGGTGTCCTGAAGGGCATCCTCGGCCTCCGAAGGGTTTTTCATAAACATAAAGCACACCCGATATACATGATCCGCATTTCGGTGATACAGGGCTTCGAAATCTTCCTTGGCCATGGAACGCAAACCGGACACCTCCCTTTCAAATATTTTTATCCATAGGTTATATAAAGGATACAATCCCGGGACGGAATTCGTTGCAAAAAAGTTTTTCTCGATAAAAAAAACAGGTTATCGAAAACCCTAGCATACTAATCCTGATATTTCAATGTTTCAAAAAAAGTTTGCAACGAAAAGGTCCTTTTCATTGTATCCCTGGTAGCACGGAAAAAGTAAAGGAAAAGAAGCACAATTAAAGTAAAGGAGGTATTTTATGTACAAGGGAACGGGAATAGAAAAAAAGGTGGGGTTACTGGTTTTTATAGCAGTGGTCACTTTAGGGGTGACGGGATGTCAGCCGGAGCCGGAAGGAGAAGGAGAAGTGGCGCTAGAGGAAGGACAAGAGGAGGAAGAGCAACAGGAGGCGTCCCCGGAGGATTCCTCGGAAAGGGAGCAGTTGAAGGTTTCCGACAATGAGGTGAAAACCCTTACGGCGGAGCCCTATGAAATAAAGGAACGATGGAGGCTATCGAAGGATCAGGACTATATAGTAACGAAAATACCCGTGGCACCGGGAACGGTTCACCAGGTATCGGATTTTCAGGCCTGGAGGGAGGACTATAAAGAGAAAGTACAGGAATTGGGAGAATCCGATCAATCCCTGGGGGTTACCGTACCCCTGTTGGCCGAGGCGATGTCCGATTCCGAGGATCAAAGATCTACCCGACTGGAAAATCATCCGGGGGATGACCGATGGTTTATCAGTTCCATTGATTTTCAGGAAGTTTCACCGGAGAGAGACCACCTGTTATATAGGGCGAGAATGTATGAAGAGGAAGGAAAGCATGAGGGGCCGGGAGGCACTGCCGAATGGTTTGTGGGAAATTTTCAAACCGCTGTGGAGCCTAAGGCACTAAACATCAGCGACGGAGGTTTGGTAATAGAGCCCTTTTGGTCCCGGGACGGGGATGTAATCTATTATCTTCTGGACGAAGGGCTGTATTCCTATAACATCGAACAAGGAAAAGAAGAACTAATCATTCCCGAAAAGGAGGTACCGGGGCTTCGAAAAGATGAGGATAGGGAAGCTAGACCGGAGCTTGTTTACGGAACCTACCGGGGAAAAGCCTCCACCTATATCTACTATTTGTATCAGGAGAAAATAATGAAAATTACCCTGGGGGAGGAAGGGGAAGTGAAAACCCTCTATGAAGGAATCGAAACGGGGGAGTTAGAGAAAATAAGTGTTCTTCAAAAGGATCGGCTGCTCTTATCCTCGGAGGGCCTAAGCCCGAGGAAAACCCATACCCTGCTCTGGGATAAAGAGGAGATTAGGATTGAAAAGCTCCAAGAGAACAGCATTTTTCAAGACTGCTTCATTGACGATGACGGAAAAGTTTTTCTGCTTTTCACCGCCCCGGAGGGTGGAGCGGAGGTTCATGTGCTGGATCAGGGGATCAAGGAAAAGAAGGTTATCGAGCTACCCTCGGACTTTACCCACCAAACGGTGCTCGGCAAGGTACCCGGGGAAGCGGGAGAGGTTTTTGTGATTGGTGAAGGGGTTTATTATAAACTGAAATAGGAATTGGCCGCCGGGCTCGGGGACCTTCGGCAGTTTTTTTAAAATTCTTTGATGATAGAAGTAGGATAAGATTACAAAATAGTTTCGAATCTTTTGTGTATAAAGTGATGCCATATGCATGTAAAAATATATAGGGATGTATAATCAATTAACAAAAGCCCATTATGATTTACTATTTTACATTCCGATGGTAATAAACTAAACTTAGTTATGCAATACATTAGAAAAGTTCAAATCGATATTTTGTTTTAGTCAAAGGAGGAGTTACAGATGAAAAAACTAGCCATGCTGCTACTGATTTTAATGTTGGCCTTCGCGCTGGTTGCTTGTGGAGGCGACAGTGAAGATGAACCACAGCAGGACGAGGAGAACGGCGAAGCGGTACAGGAAGAGGAAGATGAAGATGAAGAGGAGGAACAGGACGCCACCGGAGAGGTTTATGAAGGTGACGGATGGGCTTCCGCCTATTACGATGCAGACACCATGGATGGTCTTGAAATGAATATGTACGCAGTGACCGATGCTGTAGAACCGATCTTAAGAGAGTTTGAAGAAGATACAGGAATTAGCATCAACCATTTAACCATGGGCAATGCGGAAATGCTTCAGCGGATTGAAAACGAGTATGAGTCGGGAGTCAACATTGCGGACCTATGGTTTACCGGAGGCGCCGACACTTTTATCATTGGTGCTCAAGAGGGTCTTACCATTCCCTATGTTTCACCCAGCGGAGAGGACATTCCCGACAGTATGAAGGATCCCGACGGTTACTGGCACGGTACATCCTTAACCCTGGTGAATTGGGTGGTGAACACTGACCTGGTGGAAGAACTGGGCCTTGAAATGCCACGGGACTGGGACGATCTTTTACAGGAAGGTCTTGAAGGAGAAATATCCATGCCGGATCCTGCAACATCGGGAACCGCATACAATGTGATTAGCGCAATTCTCGAAGTAAAAGGGGAAGAGGAAGGCTGGGAATACCTTGAAGTATTAAACAGCCATGTGCCCTTCTATACCTCAAGGGGAAGCGATCCCGCACAGAATGTTATCAACGGTGAAGCGGTTGTGGGAATCAATCCGAGCAACGGAGACTTGGACATGGAACTGGAGAACCCCCATATTGAACTGGTTTTCCCGGAAGACGGAACCGGATGGTGGCCACAGCCGGTGTCCATTGTCAATGGCACAGAAAATGAAGAGGCCGCCAAGGTGTTTATTGACTGGATCCTGTCAGATCGAGGAATGGAGTCCATTGCAAGAAACCGATATGCGGCAGTGGCGAAACCCGGCGTTGAAGTTCCCGACGGAATCATTCAAATCAGCGATATCGAGCTGTTTGAAACCGATTTCCAGGCAAATGCCGAGAATCGGGAAGCAATCCTTGAAGAATGGGAAGCAATGTTGGAACAAGCTGAATAATCATTTTGAATACAAGTCGGGACATAGGATCAGATCATATCTGATCCTTTTCCCGGTTCATGAAGGATTGGTGAGAAGACCGTGGACAAGAAAAAACCCAAGGCGTTAATCAACGTCATCTATGTTTTAATCACCCTGACAATTCTCTACTTCACATTGATTCCCGTAATAACGGTGATCATCAGCGGACTGTTCTCCGAAGGGCTTACCCAGGATTACGGCAAGGCCATGGGAAAGATCATGGTAAGTATGGGAAATAGCTTTATCATCTCGATTCCCGTGACGATTATCGCAACCACCTTTGGAATCATTGCATCCATCACACTTTGGAGGGTGAAGTTTTTCGGAAGGCGATTTATGCGCCTTCTGGTGCTGTTTCCTCTGATCAACCCGCCCTTTGTGGGAAGTGTGGCCTTTATTATGCTGTTCGGAAGACGGGGCCTGATCACCCATGAGCTGCTGAATCTCTCCGTGAGTCCCTTCGGACCCCACGGTGTGATCGCCATGCAGTCCATCGGGCTGTCCACCTTGGCCTATCTGATCATTTCCAGTTCCATCAAGAAGATCAACCTGAACTACGAAAATGCATCCAGAAACCTTGGGGCATCGGAGTTGAAAACCTTCTTCTCCGTGACCCTGCCGGCGATGAGGCCGGAAATCACCGTGGCGGCAATGCTGGTGTTTCTCAGCTCCATGGCAGATTTCGGGACACCGCTGATCATCGGCGGGCAGTTTCGACCCTTGGCATCGGAGCTCTATGTGCAGATCACGGGACGGTTTGATATGAATATGGCCACCATGATGGGGATCTTTCTTTTTCTCCCCTGTTTTGCCGCCTTCTTGATTCAGATGTATTTCTCCCGAAAAAACCTTTATCATATGCAGTGGTATGAGGGGGAAAACGTGGAGTACCGGTCCGTTTCCAAAGCCGCGAAAATTTTGTTGGTGGGAGGCACCGGGCTTTTTGCCTCCTTTGTAACCCTGAAGTACGGGTTTATTGCCATCGGGGCTTTTACGGAAAACTGGGGGCATAACTACGCCTTTACCACCCGGCATGTGCAGGCCATCTTTGAGACAAACCTCAGTCCCTTTATCAACAGTTTGAAACTGGCCTTCGGGGTCAGTACGGTATCCTCCTTCATGGGGGTGCTTCTGGCCTATATGTTGAAATTCAGGAAAATGGCCTTCGGAAATCAGGTGGATTTCTTGGCCTCGGTGCCTGCAGCGGTTCCGGGGATTCTTTTGGGGGTGGCCTATCTGGTTACTTTCAGATACCCCTTATTCGGAATCGGACGCTGGGTGTTTCCCGGTGTGGATCACCGGCCCTTTATTCTTTTGGGAACGGGAATCATCATCTATATCATCTGTATATACCGGTACCTGTACGTGGGACTAAAATCCGGG
Organism: uncultured Clostridiaceae bacterium; assembly: GCA_964613365.1. Taxonomy (GTDB): domain Bacteria; phylum Bacillota; class Clostridia; order Peptostreptococcales; family T1SED10-28; genus Isachenkonia. Next base: position 11,213 of record CAZTIJ010000047.1, read on the forward strand.
TATGCTTACATTGAAAATATGGATCCTAATCTGGAGGCCGCCTCCAACAATCTGGGTGCGGGGGATGTGAGAACCTTCTTCTCGGTGATCCTTCCCATACTCAGTCCCGCCTTCGGAGCGGCTTTCATCAGAAATTTCACCACGACGATGACAACCCTCGGCGCCATCATATTTTTGTTGCTTCCCACGAACCGGGTTGCGGTGCAGCAGGTGTTTCAAATCCTTACCAGCAGCACCATCGGTGCCGGTGCAGCCATGGGTCTATTGCTTTCATTGGTTTCTTTAGCAGCCCTGATCCTGTTTCAAATGATCATGAATCATAAGCGAATCTATCAATGGATGAAGGAGGCAATCAAATGAAGATTTCAATCAAAGGGCTCTATCATCGATACGACCGGGTAGAAGCCTTGAAAAATGTGGACCTTGAAGTCCAAGAGGGAGAGCTTATTGCACTGCTTGGGCCCTCGGGATGCGGGAAGACCACCCTCTTAAAATCCATTGCCGGTTTGACCGATGTCTACAGCGGGGCGATTCTCCTGGGAGATAAAGAGATTACCAATCTGGCCCCTCAAAAACGGGAAACCGCTTTGGTGTTTCAAAACTATGCATTATTTCCCCATATGACCGTGGAGGAGAACATTGATTACGGTCTGAAAATCAGGAAGCAGGATAAAAGTCTGCGGGGAAAGAAGATTCGGGAGATCCTTTCCAGCGTGAAATTGGAGGGCTATGAAAAACGGAAGATCCATGAGCTCAGCGGAGGACAGCAGCAACGGGTGGCCTTGGCAAGAGCCCTGGTGATTGAGCCCGCGGTACTGCTTTTCGATGAACCCCTCAGTAATCTGGATGAAAAACTGAGGGTTACCATGCGTAAGGAGATTCGAAGAATTCAACAAGCCTTCGGCATCACAAGTCTCTACGTCACCCATGATCAGGAGGAAGCCATGGCCATTGCAGACCGCATTGCGGTCATGGAGGAAGGGGTGATCCATCAGATCTCCACACCGAGGGAAGCCTATTTTCAGCCCCGGAACAAATTCGTGGCCACATTTATGGGAACCGCCAATTTTCTTCCTTTCGAATATGAAGGTTTTCAGGAGGACAAACACCGACTCCGGATCTTCAAACAGGAAGCCAAGCTTCCTATGAATCGGAAGGCCTTTCAGGGGGAGCCCTTCGAGAAAATGGAGCATGAGGAGATTTCCAAGAACTACACCCTGATGATTCGTCCGGAAAACATCGAGTTTCATAAGGA
>CAZTIJ010000048.1:0-12310 GCA_964613365.1 uncultured Clostridiaceae bacterium
AGTATAAATTATTGTAAAGCTTTTGACCCTCTTTGTCAAGAAAAGAACTTAGGCCCATGGCAGCCTAAGTTCTTTTCTTGATTCCTCATTCCAATTTAATTTTCTTCGGACATGCACTGTTGGATGTCTTCTTCCGGTGTCGGTCTCTCCACTAAGGGTCCCATGTTTGTCCAGGCATCTTCCACCCCGGTTTTTTTTAGGGAGGACAGCGGCATCACTATGCTTTCTTGAGGCATCCCCAAGGTTTCCCGAATGTTCTTAATATGTTTTTGATACTGACTTCGTTTAATCTTATCCAGCTTGGTGGCCAGGACCAAGGATCCGTAGCCGAAATGCCTTAACCAGTTGTACATCAACTGATCATCCCTGGAGGGGTTGTGGCGAATATCCACCAGCTGAATCACCTCCTGCAGGTTTTCCCGGGTGGAAAGATAGGTTTCAATCATCTTTCCCCATGCCGCCCGTTCCGGTTTCGAGGTTTTGGCATAGCCATAACCGGGAAGGTCTACCAGATAAAAGGCATTGTTGATTAGATAAAAGTTGATGGTCCGGGTTTTTCCGGGACTGGAACTGACCCGGGCCAGTTTCTTTCGGCCCAGCAGGGTGTTGATCGCCGAGGACTTTCCCACATTGGACCGGCCCACCATGGCGATCTCCGGCAAATCCCCTTCGGGATACTGTTCCGGCTTTACGGCGCTCATCACGATCTCTGCGGTTTTAATCTTCATGGGCGCCATCCTTTACCAGAGCGTGCTTGATTACCGTATCCATGTCTTCCACCAGCACAAACTCCAAACTGTTCCGAACATTATCCGGTATATCCTCTAAATCCCTTTTGTTATCCATGGGAAGAAGTACCTTGTCGATGCCGGCCCGCTTCGCCGCCAGTACTTTTTCCTTTACCCCTCCGATAGGCAGGGCCCGTCCTCGAAGGGTGATCTCTCCGGTCATAGCCACATTTTTATACACGGGAATATCCGTCAATGCGGAAATCACTGCGGTGGCCATGGCCAGTCCCGCCGAGGGTCCGTCCTTGGGTGTGGCCCCTTCGGGGATATGAATATGAATGTCTTTTTTCGAGTGGAAGTCGGGATCGATGCCGTGGGTTTCCGCAACGGAACGGATGTAGCTGATTCCCGCCCTTGCCGACTCTTTCATCACGTCTCCCAACTGTCCTGTCAACACCAGTTTCCCGGTGCCTTTCATCAGGGTCACTTCAATGGACAGGGTGTCTCCGCCCACACTGGTCCAGGCAAGCCCTCGTACAATCCCCACTTCATCCTTCTGATTAATAAGATCATAGCGGTACAGAGGCTTTCCTAGATATTTTTCGATGTTTTTCGAGGTGAAGCGAACGCTTTTAATATCTTCCTCCACAATGCGTTTGGCAACCTTTCGGCAGACGTTGGCAATTTGGCGCTCTAAGTTACGAACCCCCGCTTCCCGGGTGTAGTGGTTGATCAAATCCCGAAGACCCTTCTCTTCAATGCGCAGATTACTCTTTTTCAGTCCGTGTTCTTTGATCTGCTTGGGAATTAGATACTTTTCGCCGATGTTTACCTTCTCCTCTTCGGTGTAGCCGGCAATGCGAATGACTTCCATCCGGTCTAAAAGAGGTCTCGGTATGCTATGGGTGGTGTTCGCCGTGGTGACAAACATCACGTTGGAAAGGTCGAAGGGCACTTCCAGATAGTGATCGGTAAAATCCTTGTTCTGTTCGGGATCCAGAACTTCCAACAGAGCCGAGGCAGGATCTCCCCGAAAATCATTGGCGATTTTATCGATTTCATCAAATAGGAAGACGGGATTTTTGCTCTTCGCCTCCCGCATGGAGGAGACGATCCTTCCGGGGATGGCCCCTACATAGGTTCTTCGATGTCCTCGGATCTCCGCTTCATCCCGAATGCCTCCCAAAGACATTCTGACAAAGTTCCGATTCAGGGATCGGGCAATGGATTTTGCTATGGAGGTTTTTCCTACCCCCGGTGGTCCCACCAGGCACAGGATGGGTCCCTTGATGGTTTGAGAAAGTTGTCGTATAGCCAAATACTCCAAAATCCGTTCCTTTACCTTCTCCAGTCCGTAATGGTCCTGATCCAATATCTCGGCGGATTTGGTAATGTCCAGCTTATCCTCGGTCTTTCTTTGCCAGGGCAGATTAAGCACCCAGTCCACGTAGTTTCTAATAACTCCGGTTTCTTGGGATCCCGGGGACAGTTTCAATAAGCGGTCGATCTCCCGTAAAACCTTTTCCTTGGTCTCCTCGGGCAAGTTCAGCTTTTCAAGTTTTTCCTTGTACTCTTCCACTTCCTCTACGACGCCTTCATCTTCTCCCAGCTCTTTTTGTATGGCCTTTAGCTGCTCCCGCAGATAATAGTCCTTTTGTACTTTGTTCACCTGGTCCTTGACCCGGGAATTGATGGTATTTTCAATTTCCAGAACCTGGATGTGTTCCAGCAACAATTTATAAAGAATTTCCAAGCGCTCATCGGGATCGAAGGCGCTGAGTACTTCCTGATTTTCCTTCGGGCTTAGATTCACGTTGGCCGCAACGGTATCCGCCAGCCGTCCCGGTTCTTCGATCTCCGCTAAGGTCACCAGTATTTCCGGGGAAATTTTACTGTTGTTATCCACGTAATCTTCAAAGGCCTTCAGTACGCTTTTCATCAGGGCTTTTCCCTGGGGAGTCGCCTCTTCCTCTTCAAGGCTTTCTTCCACCTCCACCACAAAATAGGGGTCCTCCTGCATGAAGTCCAGAATTTCACCCCGGGAGATGCCTTCCACCAGTACCCGAATGGTGTCTCCCGGTAGCTTCAGCATCTGCTTGATCTTTGCTATGGTCCCCACATGATAGAAATCATCGGTGGAGGGCATGCTGATTTCCGCCTCGATCTGGGAAACCAGAAAAATCATCTGATCATGGATCATGGCTTCCTCTAAGGCTTTAATCGACTGCTCCCGTCCCACATCGAAATGCAGAACCATGTATGGAAAAATAGACATTCCCCTTAGGGGAATCAGTGGCAGTTCCATGGTTTTATGTTTCATTTAAATCCTCCTCGTCTCTGTGGCCTACAAACATAGGCTGAATATCGTTTTCTATTATATCTTTTCACTCTTCCTTTTTCAAGATGAATACCCTTTTCTTCTTTAGATTAACAGCAACCTTGTACTTTTGCAAATGAAAGAAGATTTCCCCCCTTAGTTTTCCCACCGAATATGTTATAATGGAAATCGAGTGAGAAATGTACATATTAACCGAAGGATCAGGAGGATGTCTATGTCTAAGGAACGTTTGAAATTGTTTTATACCTTTTTCCGGGTAGGGGCTTTTACCTTTGGGGGAGGCTATGCCATGGTCCCGGTGATTCAAAAAGAAATGGTGGAAAGGGCAAAGCTTATTAAGGAAAGGGAGTTCCTGGATATTATTGCCGTGGCCCAGAGCCTTCCCGGAGCCGTGGCGGTTAATACCTCGGTGTTTGTGGGCTATAAACTTTACGGAATCCCCGGCGCCCTTTCCGCCCTCCTGGGGACGGTGCTCCCCTCCATGATGGTAATCACCTTGCTTGCGGTGTTTTATCAGCAGGTGCAGAACGTGGAAAGCATCGAGCTCTTTTTTAAAGGGGTCCGGCCGGCCATCGTGGCCCTGATCTTCATGGCCGCAGTGAAACTGGCGAAAAATCTGGACGCCACCACTTTTAATATACTGGTGGGAGCCGCCGCCTTTATGGCCATTGTGTTCTTCGGGGTCCATCCCATTCTTGTCATCATTGCCGCGGCCATCACCGGACTCATTCGTGAAAAGAAGGAGGGAAAACATGGAACTTCTTAATATTTTCTTAGTCTTTTTACGGATCGGGGCTTTCAGCTTCGGCGGGGGGTACGCCATGCTTCCCCTGATCGAAAAGGAAGTGGTTCGAAACCATCAGTGGCTGGAGCTTAGTGAGTTTGTGGATATCATCGCCCTGTCCCAAATGTCTCCGGGACCGATTTCCATTAACGCCGCCACGTTTATCGGCTTTAAGCATGTGGGCATTGTGGGGGGCATTGTGGGCACCATCGGCGTGGTTTCCTTTTCCTTTTTAATCGTCACGGTCATGGCCAGCATTATTTTAAAGCACCGGGAATCGGGAACCATCGAAGGAATTTTCCGGGGCATCCGACCGGCGGTGATCGGTCTGATCGGTGCCGCCTGTGTCTCCTTATTCGACACCTCCGTGGTGGACTTTCGAACCTTCGGTATCGGTTTTTTCGCACTGCTGATCATCGGGAAGTTTAAACTCCACCCCATTGCCATTGTGGGCATATCCGGAACCCTGGGGATCATACTGTATTCCTTCTAACATTCTAATGATGAAAAACGTAAAAAGGATGGTCTTTAATAGACCATCCTTTTATTTGTGGTTTCCAAACTTAATCCCTGTTTTCCTAGGATGCGTTTTCCGCCGGGGTTTCTTCCTTGTCTTCTTTATCCTCTTCGGATTTCAAAACAATGGTCGGGGACTCCCCTTCCTCCACGGTCTTCTTCGTAATAATGATCTTTTCAATATCGTCCCGGGAAGGAATGTCGTACATTATCTCGTTCATAATGCTCTCGGTGATCCCTCGGAGACCCCGGGCTCCGGTTTTTCGGCTAATGGCTTTTTTCGCAATGGCCACCAAGGCTTCTTGCTCAAAGTCCACTTCCACTTCATCCAATTGGAAAAGCTTCTTGTACTGTTTGGTCAGGGCATTTTTCGGTTCCGTTAAAATCTGTACCAAGGCCGCTTCGTCCAGCTCCTCCAGGGTTACCAGCACCGGTATCCGCCCTACAAACTCGGGGATCAGACCGTATTTCAGAAGATCCTCCGGTTCAAGATTTCGAAGCAGTTCCTTTTCATCCATTTTGTTCGTCTTCGCCACTTCGGCGCCAAAGCCCATGGACTTCTTTCCGATTCGATTCTGGATTACTTTTTCGATGCCGCCGAAGGCGCCCCCTACAATAAACAGGATGTTCTTCGTATCAATTTGAATAAAATCCTGATGGGGGTGCTTTCTGCCCCCTTGGGGAGGCACACTGGCTACGGTACCTTCCAGAATCTTTAACAGCGCCTGTTGTACCCCTTCTCCGCTGACGTCCCGGGTGATGGACGGATTATCGGATTTTTTCGAAACCTTATCGATCTCATCGATATAAATGATTCCCTTTTCCGCTTTTTCCACATCGAAATCCGCTGCCTGAATGATTTTAAGAAGAATGTTTTCCACATCCTCTCCCACATATCCGGCCTCGGTCAAGGCTGTGGCATCGGCGATGGCAAAGGGAACGTTCAGTAATTTTGCCAGGGTCTGGGCCAGCAGGGTTTTACCGCTTCCCGTAGGCCCCAGCATGGCGATATTGCTTTTTTCCAACTCGATATCTTCGGTTTTGGATTCGTTGTTCACCCGTTTGTAGTGGTTGTATACCGCCACCGCCAGGGTTTTCTTTGCGTCGTCCTGGCCGATCACGTATTCGTCCAGAATTTCCTTAATCTCCTTCGGCTTCGGCAGGTCCTTTGCTTCCATTTCCTCGTGCTCTTCAAATTCCTCTTGGATGATTTCCTGACATAAGTCGATACACTCATCACAAATATACACATTCGGCCCGGCAATCAGTCTTTTTACCTGGTCCTGAGACTTTCCGCAAAAAGAGCATTTCAATTGCTTTTTCTCTTCATATTTAGCCATATTAACACCTCTCTTGTAGGGTTACGGTTTTTGTACGATCACCTTATCAATAACCCCGTATTCTTTCGCTTCTTCCGCATTCATAAAGAAGTCCCGATCCGTATCCTTTCGCATTCGTTCGATGGGTTGCCCCGTCTTTTCCGATAGGATCTGGTTCATATGCTCCCGCATTTTTACAATCCGGTCTGCATGGATTCGGATATCTTCCGCTTGTCCTTGTGTCCCGCCTAAGGGTTGATGCAGCATTACTTCCGCATTGGGTAGGGCCACTCGTTTACCCTTTGCCCCGGCGGCAAGTAAAAATGCCCCCATGCTGGCGGCCATGCCCACGCAAGTGGTGGCCACATCCGGCTTTACATGGTTCATTGTATCATAAATGGCCATTCCCGCGGTAATGGAGCCACCGGGACTGTTGATATAAATCTGAATGTCCTTTTCCGGGTCCTCCGCTTCTAGGAATAGAAGCTGGGCTACCATCAGGCTTGCGGTTTGATCATTGATTTCACTGGTTAGAAAAATAATTCTTTCCTTTAACAGGCGGGAGTAGATATCGTAGGATCGTTCTCCTCGGCTGGTTTGTTCTACGACCATAGGAATTAATGCCATGGTTGTTTCCTCCTTTAAGTTCATTTTGATTACGCTGTGCTCACGGACCTTGGGATACAGGTTCCCGGAGTTTCAGATATTGGTAAAATCAGGTTTTTCAAAAGGGCCACGGTGGGCCCTTTGATGGTGGTTCGGGTTGTTCCCCGACCCTTTTATGCTTCGCTGTCTTCAGCCGTTTCCTCTTCTTCGGTTTTCGGCTCCACTTCCACAACCTTCGCCTCATCCACTAAAAGTTTGGCTGCCTTTCGATTTTTCAGGCTGTCTTTAATATTTTCCTTTTCCCCGTCTCCCAGGGTTTCTTTGATTTTTTCCACCGGTTGGTTGTACTGCTCCGCAAGCTTTTCAATCTCTTCTTCCACATCTTCTTCGGAAGGTTCGATGTTTTCAAGCTCTGCAATTTTTTCCAGGGCCAGTTGGGTCTTTACCCGCTTTTCCGCGTCACCCTTCATTTGTTCCCGAAGATCCTCTTCGGAAGCCCCGGTCATTTCCAAGTACTTTTGCAGCTCCAGTCCTTGGTAGCGTAGCTGCATATCAAAGTCCCGAATCATCATATCGGTTTGTCGCTTAATAACGGCCTCGGGAATCTCAACATCGATTTTTTCAATCAGTTGATCCATAACCTGCTTTTCGACTTCCTGTTCCTGGGTCTTTTTCTTTCCTTCGGCGATTTTTGCCTCTACGTCCTTTTTCAACTCATCTAAGGTGTCGAATTCGGAAACGTCCTTGGCAAACTCATCGTCTAAGGCGGGAAGCTCCTTTTCCTTGATTTCCTTTACGGTTACTTCAAACTTCGCTTCTTTACCCGCTAGGTTTTCCCCCTGATAATCCTCAGGGAAGGATACGGTGACTTCCTTTTCTTCTCCGGCTTCTGCGCCGATTAACTGCTCTTCAAATCCGGGAATGAATTGTCCCGACCCCAGGGTAAGCTCATGATCCTCGGCTTTTCCTCCTTCAAAGGCTTCACCGTCGATAAATCCTTCAAAATCTATGGTCAGGATGTCTCCATCCTTTGCTTGTCGGTCTTCAATGGTGATCATGCGGGCATTCTGCTCCTGCATGGTTTTCAGCTCCATGTCAATTTCTTCATCGGTAACCTGGAACTTGGTTTTTTCCGCTTCCAATCCTTTGTAGTCGCTGATTTCGATTTCCGGCATCACTTCCACCTTGGCCGTGAACTCTAGGTCCTTATCTGGATCGATGTTTTCGATATCGATTTCCGGCTGGTCTACGGGATCGATGTTTAAGTCGTCCAAAGCCTTTTCATAGGCCTTGGGGAAGGCGATGTTGATCGCTTCTTCATAGAAAACTTCCTTGCCGTACCGTTGCTGAATGATTTGTTTGGGAGCCTTTCCCTTTCGAAAGCCGGGGATGTTGAATTTGTGCTTGGTTTTTTTATAGGCTTCGTTTACTGCTTTGTTGAACTCGGACTTGTCCACCATCACCTTCAGGGTGATTTCGTTGTTTTCCTGCTTTACAATTTCTGAACTCATTAAAATGGTCCTCCTCTAAATTTATAGAATTTTCTTTATATACGATGTCCCTTCACATCAAAAAACATCCAGGGGTCATTGGATGTCAAACTTCTTTTAAAGGGTACATTCATCTACAAGGTTTATAACTAATACTATCCAATTTTTGTGATTATGTCAATACATAGATTGAGTTTTTAGAGAAGCGGCGGCTTTTTTTCCGTTTTTTATTTCCCTTCCTTTCCTTCTTCCATTTTCTGTCGTTCTTCCTGATCTTTGTTTCCATCATATCCATTATAATGAAGAATCTTATCTAGGGGATGGCGCTTCGTTCTTTTTCCCCGGCGTTTCTCTTCATCCCCTTTTTTATGGTTATCCGACAGTTTTTCTGAGATTTCTTCGGTAAGATAACCCATCACCATGAGGGAGATCACTTCCATGTCCTCGGGAATCCCAAGAATTTTTCTGGTTTTACTGGGACTGTATCCCGCAACAAGATGGGTATGAATCCCCAGTTCTTGAGCTTTTAACAGCATAAAACCCGTGGCCATTCCCGTATCAAATTGATGATAGGTTCTGCTTTTGATCACGCAGTCAAAATCCTTATGGGAGACGATGGCCACAATTACCGGCGCCAGCTTCATCCAGTAATTCCCCTCAGCGATGGCAGGATACAGTTTTTCCAGATCCTCTTTCCTGTCCACCACCACATATCTCCAGGGTTGGTTGTTAAAGCAGGAAGGGGCCAGGGAACCGGCCTGCACAATTTCCTCAATTTTTTTCCGTTCAACGGGATCCTTCCCGAAACTTCGGTAAGACATTCGATTTTCTATGGCTTTTGTAATTTCCATTTTTCCACTCCTTTTTTAAAATCCGGGGAGAACCCTCCCGGTATTTTGCTTTTTCACCTAACCCTTTTTATACCCACCTCTCTCTTTCCTAACCAATCTTCCCGAAGATCCTCAGGTTTCTCTGTTAACCCTTCCCAGAGGCCCCCTTTTTATGGAGCGTTTTTTTCTTTCCGTAGCGTTTTCTTGAAATTTTTTAAGATATTTCAAAATTTCTTGGAAAAACTGCAGATTTTCTTTCCAATCTAGCTTATACTATAATAGTAGGATATTTTTTTAGCGGTTCTGCCCATTATCGATCTTTTAAAGGAGGAATTATTCAATGGATTTAAAGCACATGAAACGGGAAACAAAAATTACTTATGCGGACCCCTGTAAAGCCACCGGGTCCCATATCCAACCTCTTTATCAGACTTCCACCTTTGTGTTTGACAGCGCGGAACAAGGTGCCGCCCGCTTCGCCGGCGAAGAACCCGGCTACATCTATTCCCGACTGGGCAACCCCACGGTCCGGTGCCTGGAAGAGAAAATGGCTCTCCTGGAAGACGGGGAAGACGCCACAATTTACGGCTCCGGCATGGCAGCGGTAAGCGCATCGATTCTAGCCTTTGTGGAACAGGGGGACCATATTGTGGCCCAGCAGTGTCTGTATGGTTGTACCCACAGTTTTCTCAGTGAAATTGTGAAGAAATGGGGCATTGAAGTCACCTTTATCAGCGATGCCTCCAATCCGGAAAACTTCAAAAATGCCATGCGGCCCAATACCAAAATTGTATACATCGAATCCCCGGCAAATCCGGCGATGCAGCTTACGGACATCAAAGCCTGTGCCGACATCGCCCACGGCAATAATGCCCGTCTGATTGTGGACAATACCTTTATGACTCCTTATCTGCAACGCCCCTTAAATCTTGGAGCGGATATCGTACTGCACAGTGCCACCAAGTACCTTAACGGCCACGGCGATGTGGTTGCGGGAATTTTGGTCGGAAGCAAAGAGGATATGGACACCATCCGTATGACTACCCAGAAGGACTTAGGCGGGATTACCAGTCCCTTTGATGCCTGGTTGATGCAGCGGGGCATTAAAACCCTGGCCATTCGTATGAAGGAACACCAGAAAAACGCCATGGAAGTGGCCAAGTTTTTAGAATCCCATCCGAAGGTGAAGACCACCTTTTATCCCGGTCTCCCCTCTCATCCCCAACATGAGCTGGCGAAAACACAGGCCGAGGGCTTCGGCGGTATGATTGCCTTTGAACTCAAAGGAGGCTTAGAGGCCGGCAAGGTATTAATGAACAACATCGAGATTTTTCACCTGGCGGTAAGTTTAGGCACCGTGGACTCTCTAATCCAACACCCGGCATCCATGACCCACTCCCCGGTACCGGAGGAGGAGCGATGGGCTGCGGGCATCACCGACGGATTGGTCCGGGTTTCCGTAGGGATTGAAAACGTCGAGGACCTGATTGCTGCCCTGGACCGGGCCTTAAAACTGGTTTAAAACCTTACACCGGGAACTTCTTTCACAGCTTTGATTTTTCATTTATTCATAAAAAACTAGCCATCGAAGGATGGCTAGTTTTTTTATGACCGGGACGCTTTAATTATACAATATAACTGGGATACTGCTTTATCTAAGCTTTTTTTTACTCTTCGGTCCTTATCCCCCGATAAAACCGGCGAAACTCCTCAAAGCTCAGGGATTGCTCCCCGTCGGACAGGGCTTTTTCCGGTTCGGGATGGACCTCTACCATAATGCCGTCGGCCCCCGCGGCCAGGGCCGCCTTGGACATGGGGAGAATCAATTCCTTACGTCCGGTTCCGTGGCTGGGATCCGCAATAACCGGAAGTCCCGTTTCATTTTTAATAATGGGAATCGCTGCAATGTCCATGGTGTTTCGGGTATAGCTGTCAAAGGTCCGAATTCCCCGCTCACACATGATAATGTTGTCATTCCCCGCCCTTCGAATGTATTCACTGGCTTTGATCCATTCTTCCATGGTGGCGGACATGCCCCTTTTTAAAATCACCGGTTTGTCCTGGCCTCCGACGGTTTGCAGCAAGGTATAATTGTGCATATTCCGGGATCCGATTTGAAGGATGTCCACCGCATCATATACCGCTTGTAAATCCTTACCGTCCATCACCTCCGTGGAGGTAATAAGCCCCGTCTCTTTTTTCACCGCCTTCATAATCTCCAGGGCTTCCAAGCCCAATCCCTGAAAGCTTTCGGGGGCGGTTCTGGGCTTAAAGGCCCCTCCCCGGAAATTTTTTATCCCCAGGCTCTTCAGGTATTTTGCGGTCTCCATGGCTTGGGTGTAGCTCTCAATGGAGCAGGGTCCTGCGATGATCATTTTTTCCATGCTGCTTTTTGTTACCATACTTTCACCTCTATCAACGGATATGACAGCGGGACGAAGCCATTGTCCTCCCGCGCCTCTTTCTCTTTTCAATTATTTGCCCTTTTCATAGCCGAATCATTTTCCTGTCTTAGATAATATACTATGATTAACAAAAATTATCAAGTGGCTCTTTTGAAGAAATCCTCGGTTCCCTAGAGATGAAAAAGAAGGAAACGATGACGGGAACTTCCTCCCGTTGTCATCTTTTCCTTCTTCCCGTTTTTATACCCGCTTCACGGTGATGCCCGTGGGGTGATCGTTTAGGTTGTATTCCTCATCGCATGTTTCCTCGGTGGCCTTTAACTCCACCGCCAGGGTTTCTTTCATGATGTAGTCCCGATGTTTTTCCACGGCCTTTTGAATTTCTTCCCTTCCGCAGTAGGTGATTTCAATGTTGTCCAGGACTTCAAAGTCCTGATTCTTACGAATCTGCTGCACCTTGGAGACAAACTCCCGGGCATAGCCTTCATCAATTAAGTCCCGGGTCAGGGTGGTATCCAGGATTACAAACTTGGTACCGTCCATCTCCACGGTGAAGCCTTCCTTAGCGGAGATGTTGATCATCAGATCTTCCTCCGACAGAGTGATCTTCTCTTGGTCCATTTCCACTTCGATAAAACCTTCTCTTTTAACCTGCTCCACGGCTTCATCGGCGTTCAAAGCGTTCAGGGCCTTGGGAAGGGCTTTGATTTTGCCCCCCAGTTTCGGTCCCGCCACCTTAAAGTTGGGCTTTAGGCTAAAGTTCATGTATTCATTCAAGTTTTCGGTGAACTCCACTTCCTTGATGTTCAGCTCCTCCTTCAAAAGAGGAGTCAAACCGTGGATCAGATCCTTCTTTCTACCGTCCACAATGATTTTGTTTAGGGGCTGGCGTACCTTTAACTTGGATTTCTCCCGGGTGGCCCGTCCAAGACCTACCAGATCCCGAACCAGGTCCATGGGTTCCTCCACCTCTTTTTCCACAAGGCTCTGATCCACTTCCGGATAATCCGCAAGATGCACCGACGCTTCTCCCGTTAATCGCTGGTACAGCTCATCGGCCATGAAGGGTGCAAAGGGAGCCATCATTCTTGCTACCCCCCCCAGGATTTCGTAGGTGGTGTTGTATACCGCCTTTTTATCCTGATCCAGTTGGGAGGCCCAGAATCTACGTCTCGCCCGCCGGATATACCAGTTGGACAGATCTTCATTGACGAAGTCCTGGATTTTTCGCACCGCCTTGGTTAAATCATAAACTAGAAGGTCCTGATCCACTTCACCGATCAGACTGTTGTAT
>CAZTIJ010000049.1:0-12048 GCA_964613365.1 uncultured Clostridiaceae bacterium
ACTGTAGAAATCGACTTTTTATTCAAAAATGCCACTAAGGCTTCCTCCACATTCTCCGAACGAAGTACCGTCATATGGGCACCGTAATTTTTAGAAATTTCAAAGAGATATTCCAGGGCTTTTGCTGCTTGATCAACATTTTTGTATTCTTTACCTAACAGACTCCAGCCATCGGGAGACACATTAACCACATACAACTCTTCATCCTTGTCAATAAGACGGGCCCCTTCTTTTATCAGTCGTTCACAGGTTTTTTGTCGAGTGACACATACGAGTATATTCTTTTTTGTCACAGACTCTCCTCCTTAAGTCCTCATTATTACTGCTGTTTCTTTTCTTACCTCTATTTTATCATAGATCACCGATTAAAAGAAACCGTTCCTATCTCTTTGTCTTCTATCGATCACTAATCCCTTTGTTACCCCTTTTCGCATCAATGATAATAACTATAATATATTGACCCATTTATAAGTTTCACCCTCACTGCTCTTCACATTTCGCTGATTTTTATATTCCGCTGATATTATTTTTTTTCAAGCCTTATATCACGGAATCATGATTTATATAAACTTCAAAAGAGCCGAGAGAATTATCTCTCGGCTCTTTTGAAGTTTATAGTTAAGTCTACGCTAAGGTACTAAAGTTAGCAATCATCAAAATTGACTATGGTAACCAACTTTCAATTAAGTCTCGGTTGTCTTCCATCCAGTCTCTAGCGATCTCTAATTCATCCATGTCTTCTTGATGCTCTTCCATGGCTCCCATAAGATCTCCTAGCTGATCACTGTCTAAATAGAAGTTTTCAAAGAATTCCACTACTTCAGGCATATCATCCGCTAAATCATCCCGCGCAATGGTATGAATGTTTTCTACGGCACCATAAACGCCATCAGGATCTTCTAAGAACTTCAGGTCCCACTCGGCAAATTTCCAGTGTGGTTCCCATCCAGTTACCACTACCCACTCTTCGTCCTCAATGGCTTCACTTAAGGTTGCCGCCATAACCGGACCTGAGGATTCAACCAAGGTAAAATCTAAACCGTACTCCTCAATGGCATTGCCTGTAGCAGTCATGATTCCAGCTCCCGGACCAATTCCAATAATTTCCCCATCGAAATTATCCGCAACATCATTCATGTCTTCAATGCTGTCAATGTCTACATAAGAAGGTACAACCAAACCAATTCTTGCGCCTTCAAAATTGTAACCAAGATCCGCTACATCATCTCCAAATTCGGTCATGTACTCATCATGCGTCACCGGTAACCAAGCGTCTACAAAAGCGTCATAATCACCAGTGGCTAGGGAAGAGAAGATCGGACCTACATCGGCCATAGTTGAAGTTACATCGTAACCCATTTCATCTTCTAGAATTGCATGTGCCAAGTAGTTCATCGCGACACCTTCCGCCCAGTTTACATATCCGAGCTGTAATTCATCTCCACCGTTTCCTTCATCGCATGCAGTGAAGGCAAACATCGATAGTGCCAATACAGCAACTAAAGTAATCATCGTAATTTTCTTTTTCATAACTCACATTCCCTCCTAATTTTTTTTATTTATTTTGAACTGGAATCTCCAAGAGCCTGGGTAACTCGGTCTAAGATCATTGCAAGAATTACCACCGCGAGGCCCCCTTCAAATCCTTGTCCAATACGTAAGTTTTGTATCCCTGAATAAACAGGGCTTCCTAAACCTTGTGCTCCAATCATTGCAGAAATAACAACCATGGATAAGGCTAACATAATAGTCTGGTTAACTCCCGCAAGAATTGTGGGTAGTGCTATCGGTAATTGAATTTTAAAAAGCATTTGTTTTGGGGTGGATCCGAAAGACCTTCCCGCTTCTTCCACATTCACCGGAACCTGACGGATCCCAAGATTCGTCAGTCTTACCACCGGTGGCATAGAGAAAATTATGGTTGCCACGGATCCCGGAACTTTTCCTAGTCCGAAGAAAAACACCGCCGGTATTAGATATACAAATGCCGGCATGGTTTGCATAAAGTCTAAGATCGGTCGAATAATGTTATCGGCTTTATGACTTCGGGAAGCAAGAATTCCCAATGGAATTCCAATGATTAATGCAATTAGGGCTGAGACCAGAACCAAAGATAAAGTTTCCACCGCATTGTTCCAAAGTCCCATGGCATCGATTAATATAAGACCTACCAAAGTAAAAATTCCAATCCCTTTACCTGCCGCCTTCCATGCAAGTAGGGCAAGAATTACTATGGTAACAATAGCCGGTGCAAAACCGATTACAAATTCAAAGGCACTGATCAGGCTGTCCAGCACCCAACTGATTCCATCAAAAACCGGTCCCAGATTATCCCGTAAAAAACGTACCAGTGTATCAAATAAATTACCAATTGGAAAATTAAACATCACCATTACCTCCTTCTCCCATGATACCGGAAATCACCGCTACCCGTACAATTATTCCAAGAAACCGGTTTTCCTCATCGATAACTGCAATGGGGTATTTGGCATCGGTGGCCCGAGGCAGCAGGTCTATAATTAACTCATCCGGTCCTGCGGTGGGATAGTTTTGGTGCACTACGGATTCAATAGATTTTTCACCTTTGTCCGCAAGTTTCATGGCATCTTCAATATCCACAATCCCTTTTAATTTCCGTGTCCTGTCCACCACAAAAATACTGGAAATATTCTCGTTTTTCATTTTCCGCACCGCTGACTTAGGACCGTCCTTGGTATCCACTACTGCATCAGCTTTTCTCATAATAGACTCTGCCTTGATGACCTTGGACCGGTCTACATTTTCTACAAAGTCTCGTACATAATCATTGGCAGGTTCCGTTAAAATACCTTCCGGTGTTCCGATCTGTACAACCTCTCCATCCTTCATTACAGCGATACGATCTCCGATTTTCAATGCTTCATCCAAATCATGGGTGATGAAAATAATAGTTTTTTGCATTTTTTCCTGCAACATCAACAATTCATCCTGCATATCCTTTCGGATTAACGGGTCCAAAGCGGAAAAGGCTTCGTCCATTAATAGAATTTCAGGGTCTGTGGCTAAGGCTCTGGCCAACCCTACACGTTGCTGCATCCCACCACTTAATTGATTGGGTTTGCTTTCTTCATACCCTTTTAATCCTACCAGTTCTAATGCTTCATAGGCCTTCGCCCTACGCTTCTCCGGTTCGACGCCTTGTACTTCCAATCCGTATTCCACGTTAGCGCATACGGTTCGATGGGGAAACAGACCAAAATTTTGAAAAACCATTCCCATTTTTTTTCTTCGTATTTCCCGAAGTTTTTCCTGATCCACCTTGGTTATTTCTTCATCGTCCACATACACTTCCCCAAATGATGGTTCGATCAATCGGTTTAAACAACGAATCAACGTGGATTTACCACTTCCTGACAACCCCATAACCACAAAGGTCTCTCCCTTTTCAATTGCCATGGATGCGTTGTTTACTCCAATGGTATTTCCGGTTTTTTCTAAAATTTCATCTTTCGACATTCCCTGCTTCGATAATTCCAAACCTTTCTTTGGATTCGGTCCAAAGATTTTATATAGATTTTTTACTTCTACATGAGCCATATAACATCCTCCTTCTCTATTTAGTTTTAATTATTGACCCTTACCGCTCATGGGCACGCTGTATCTTCTTCCCGCCAGTTAACAAAAATAATCTGAGTGTACAATACCCTCTATGCCCTTCGACCTACGCGCGACATGATTATGATTATAACATACTGTATATAAAAATCAATTTTTTGATCGATTAAATAAAATTCAGAAAAAAATAATATCGCTTTTATGCTTTGCAAAATCCTAATCCAACACATTTTCATAGAAGTATATTTTTTTTATATAATATTTTTCACATTAATTTTGACCACTTTTATACTCTATAGTTATTTATAACCCAATTGAAGCTCTTTAAACACCAATGTGAAATAACATGTTTTCTGTTTAAAAAGATGAAAACCGGCAACATATGAAAGAGCAAACAAGAAACACATTTCTTTTTATAATTAGGAGGTCGGCTATGAACCCTTATCTGCAGTGGAACGTTTCTCATTTTATATTTTACTTAATCACCGCTCTTTGGCTTTTCGAATTTATTGTCTTCCCCTCAAGCCATCAAGGAGAGGACTACAAAGAAAAGCGTTCATTCTACATGATTTTATTGACTATATTGTCCAATATTTTCATTACCCTCCTATTTACCTATTACGGAACCTTCCAATTACAGAACTTTCCCTGGAATGGATTACGGTATATAGGCTTGTTTTTATATTCGGGAGGGATTCTTCTTCGCTACATTTCCACTTTCCTACTAGGTAAGTATTTCAGCCGGGATATTCATGTGGAAAAAGATCAGGTTCTGGTTAGTCGGGGACCCTATCGAATCTTAAGACATCCCCTTTACCTTGGTCTTTTTTTGTTAACCCTAGGCGTACCCACCTTTTTCAAAAACCCGGTAGCGGTGGCGTTTACCATTTTTTCCATGGCCCGGGTACTCAACCGAAGGATGGAGCTGGAAGAAAAGAATATGGAAAAAGTTCTTGGCGAAACCTATCGGAAATGGAAAAAAAGTCGCTATCGTTTCATCCCTTTTATATATTAATCTTTATGTTAGGGACGGGGAAGTTCCTCTTCAAATCCCCATGGTCCTATGTTAATGTTAATATAATAGTTCTGAAAGGTTGAAGTAAAATTGATACATTACCGAAAGGAGAGACGTTATGCCATACTATATTGCCTATTTAGAAATGATTGATTCTAAAAAAGACGAGGAAGTACTTGCAGAGCATAAAGCCTATCTTCAAAAGTACTTAGAAGAAGGGACGATTTATGCAAAGGGTCCTTTTTCAGACCATAGCGGAGGGTTGATTGTTTACAAAACCGAAACTGAAGGAGAGGCCCTGGATATTGCCAACAATGACCCAGTGGTTCGAGAGGGTTCCCGAAAAATGATATTCAAAGCCTGGAAAAGCACCTTACCTAAGTAAGGTGCTTTTCCATAGGTGTATCCAGTCGGGCATTCTACTGAAACTATACCAAATTTTATGGGATTTGTTTACCCTTCAATACTATTCGTGCTACTTTCCCCTTTATACTCCTTTGAGCTTACCTCTTTTACTTTTTCTGCAACTTTAGCATCCACCGATCGTATATGAAGATCCCTTTGAGGAAAGGGTATTTCAATGTTGTTATCCTGAAATGCTTTAAAAAGCATAAAACGTGTTGCCGATTTGATGATCATCTCGTTCTTTGGATTTTCAATCCATATCAGTAATACGAAATCCAAGGAAGAATCACCGTACTCTAGAAATCCCACCCTAGGTGCCGGATCAGCCAGTACCTCTGGAAATTCCTTTGTTATATCCTTCGCAACCTTTAAGGCCACATCACGAACATGGAATACGTCCGAGCTGTAGGAGACCCCGAAATTCACCCGGAGTCTTAGCCGCAGATCTTCCGCAGAACGGTTCATGACTTTCTCTTCTAGAAAAAAAGAATTCGGAATAATAATATGTTCATTGTCCAAGGTTTTTACGATGGTGGCCCTCATCTTAATCTGAACCACATCACCAATGACCTCTTCGATAAACACCCGATCTCCCACTTTAATGGGACGTTCAAAAAGAATAATGAGACCGGAAATAAAATTTGAAGCAATGTTTTGCATTCCAAAACCGATTCCTACACCGACAATGCTGGCAAACACCGTTAGGGTACTAAGATTGATTCCTAGAGTGGAGAGACTGATAAAAACGGCTATAAACATAATAATATAATGAAAAACACTATTTAATGTGAACCTTGTCCCTTTTTCCAATTGGTATTTTTCATAAATACTTCGTAGGATATAACGTTTGAACACCATAGAAAAACGGTACGCAAAAATTATAATGAAGAGTGCCAGTAAAATTAAAAATAAGGATATCCCGGATCCCCCTATTTCAAATAGTTGATTAAACAACCAAGCGCTTTCTCCAAAATATACCGGTATAATGATTACTACTGCAAAAAAAGCCAAAGCATTTAATACAACATTGACAATTCCAACGAATTCTTTTTTACTATAGAACATTTTGCTTAACAGCCTGATCAATAGCCACTTCATTAAATAAATCGCCGATACCGAACCAACAACCACGGCAAAATCCCACAAAAAACTTAAAGTATCTTCAATTACCATCGGCTCTTCCATGATAAAGGATAAAGTCATTTTCATTGCGGTGGTCCCTCCTATCCTTTCTTGTTCCGTCGCTGACGATAACGATTCAACTTTTCAGCGTCTTTTTTTTCCAAACCCCGTTCTCCTGCTAATGACTCGATGTGATGGGTGAACTCATGAAGCAGGGTGTCTTTCAGCTTTTTTTTGATTACGTGGATCGGGGCTTTCCTGTACATTTTTTTAAAAGAGCCATAATAGATCAGGATTGTTCGCCCCATCATATTTCGGTGGTACTCTCCCATAATATAAAGATTGTCGGACTCCTTGCTTTCCTGATGTTTTTTTTCTTCCGGGATCAATAGGATTCCCCCGTGAAGTTCCCGATATAAAGCTTCAGGAATTTCCTCAGCAATATCATCCAACAGTTCCCTGACTTCTTCAAAGGATGGAAATTCACGCATTTTCCTCCTCCTCTCTGGCCTGGTAAGAAATCATCTTTCTTCAATTTAAAACATTTATACCCCATTATGTGTAAATCAAATTTTTGTACTGATTTCGAATCCATGGTTCGTCGTTTAAACGGATGATCCTCTCTTTAAATCTTCTTCGGTAAGCGCCAATCAATGGGGTCAATGCCTTCGTTCATTAGAATACCATTGGTTTTGGAAAAAACCCGACTTCCGAAGAAACCTTTCCTTGCAGAAAAGGGACTGGGATGAGAGGACTCTAAAGTATAATGCAGGGAACTGGTCACCAACTTCTTCTTTTCCTGGGCATTACGTCCCCATAGAATAAATACCACAGGGGTTTTCCGTTGATTTAATAAACTGATAATCTTGTTGGTCATCCTTTCCCATCCTTTATTTTTATGGGATTGTGGCTCTCCCTTTCGAACGGTGAGAACCGCATTAAGGAGTAGTACCCCTTCCTTGGCCCAACTTCTCAGACAACCGTGTTCCGGTATCTCAATACCCATATCTACCTGTAGTTCTTTATGGATGTTTTGCAAACTGGGAGGTTTTTTAACCCCCGGCGGGACAGAAAAACTCAGTCCGTGAGCCTGTCCTTCCCCATGATAAGGGTCCTGTCCTATAATTACCGCTTTCGTTTCATGATAAGAAGTAAAGCCCAGGGCATTATACACTTGATCTTTTGGTGGAAAAACCGTATGTTTTTCATATTCTTTCGTTAAAAATTTTTGCAAGTCAAGATAATAATCTTTTTTAAACTCCTCTTCCAAAAGGGTTCGCCAATCATTTTTAATATGCTCCAATCCCATAGCCTCCTCTGCTTTTTACTTCTATTCGTTGGTTGATTTCCATGTTACATTGTACCATACCTGTTGAAATCTACCTAG
Source organism: uncultured Clostridiaceae bacterium (assembly GCA_964613365.1). Lineage (GTDB taxonomy): Bacteria > Bacillota > Clostridia > Peptostreptococcales > T1SED10-28 > Isachenkonia. The sequence continues at coordinate 7,524 of CAZTIJ010000049.1, forward strand.
GCTTCCCGGTGTTCTTCTTTTTACGGAGATCCTCTTAAGACTCTTATGTTTTTAAAGGTTTTTTACGGGTATAGATGAGTTATCTTAAAAACCCTTCAGTGAATTATAACCCTTTCAGGAAAGGAGAATACCCCATGAGTAGAATCCCCATGAATGAACTGGAAGATAAAACTTTACAGCTTTTGAAAGATCGAGGTGTGGAACTTTCTTCCATCGCGGAGTTGGTACTAAGCTTACAAAAACCTTATCAAAAAGATTTAACCCTAAAGGTTTGTCTCGAAAATGTGGAGGCAGTGCTCGAAAAAAGAGAGGTTGCCCATGCTGTTTTAACCGGTGTGGCCTTGGATCAATTAGCGGAAATGAAAATGCTACCTCAGCCTTTACAGTCAATTGTGGAGAGCGATGAAGGTTTATACGGAATTGATGAAATTTTGCCCCTTTCTATTGTGAATCTATACGGCACCATCGGATTAACCAGTTATGGCTATTTGGATAAAGAAAAAGTCGGGATCATCAAAAGGCTCGATACGGTAAAGGACGGAAAGATTCATACTTTTATGGATGATTTAGTCGCCGCCATCGCCGCAGCCGCCGCCAGCCGAATAGCCCATGACCAAGGGTAAATCCTCCATTGGATGGATTTATATACTCCTTCAGAAAGAGCCCCCCGGCCATTATTTGCCGGGGGGCTCTTTCCTTTTCGCGTCCGCTAAATGCTTTTCTCGTCTAAGAGAAATTTCATCTCGGAATTATAAGCTGTTTATTGCTAATCATAAATTCTAATGGTCTTCATCCGTCTCCCAAACCGAAGAGCTTCTGTGCGACTTTCATAGGCCAAATCGATTTTATTCCCTTTGATGGCTCCACCGGTATCGGCGGCAATTCCATAGCCGTAACCGGGAACATAAAGCTTCGTGCCCAAAGGAATTACCCTTGGATCCACAGCAATAATTCCGTGACGTAGGCGTTCACCGGTTGCGGTAATGGTTCCTACCCCCGGATCCTGTGAGGTATATGCGGTAGCTTCCACTCTTAGGGTTCTTGTTGCTTCGCTGCCCCCACGGCTAACCACCGGCGCAGGTTTCGGAGCTTTCGTTCCAACTCTCACCACTCGGTTAACCGGTTCTTGCGTTATTTCCTCGGATAAAACCTTACGAGTTACCTCTTCTCCGTCTTCATAGGTAATTTCAATCTCATATTCCTTCAAACCTTTCTGACCCTCTTTCTCCACTCGGGTCTTGCCCTTTTCAAGGTTCTCATCATTTCTCCGAAGGGTTTTGAAATCGATTTCTTCCGTCTCCTTGAGTACTTCTTTTTCTACTCGAGTAATTTCAATTGTTATATCTTCCGTAATGGAATCTTCCAACCCATGATTCATTTTATCCTTTTCTTCCAACTTCACTTCCGCTTTGGCTAAGACCTCTTCCACCGTTTCCTTCGTGGTTTTCAACTCAATCACGTCCCCGTCCACGTGGATCTCGCAGGGAACCGCCCGAATAATTTCAATTGTCATTCCCTCCTTTAAAGGGGTATCCATGGATGGTGAAACTTTATCATCGGGACGCACAAGGATTCGGGCTTCTATTAAAGCTTCTTCAACAGTATTTACCGGCGTTAATAACGATCGGACTTCCTCCTCATCAATAATTTCGATATTTTGTGCCCGAATAATTCGGATGTGCATTTCATCGGTGATCGAGGTGTTAAGCCCCGGTTCGATACGATCTTCTTCAATGTAATCCACTTCCGCTTCTTCTAACACTTCTTCGACGGTGTCTTTCCGTGTTTGGACTTCCAGGGTATCCGTGCCCTCTTCAATAAAAACTTTAGTCATTGTTGAAATGTAGCCCACCGCTGTTATAGATAGTATTAGTACGGCTATTCCTACGAGAAGCAGCTTTTGTTTATGTGCGTTAAGTTGTTCTTTGTTTAAAATCTTTTTCATTTTTCAACCTCCTTGGTCGGTTCTGAATTTCACCTACCCTGTTCGGTCATGAATTTCTTCTGTCATTACTAAAAAATACATGAGACAAAACTTTCATATATTTTACCATTGTTTACCGTAAGATGCCACCAATTTTTTGCCTTTTTTCATCCGTGCGTTTTCACCCGTCACAAAGAGGCTGTTTTCTGACTTCACCATTTTTTCACCCTTATCGATAAATGCCTGCTACTGTTGTAATCTTTTGCCTATGGTGGAGCTCAAAAAAACACCGAAGGAACAATGAATTCCCGTCGATGCTTTTCTTTTGATGATCACTGAAGCCTATGACAAAGTATTTAATACTGATATATTTTTTGATACTTCTCATTAAGATAGGTAAGATAAGGCTCTACCCTAAGTCCTTCCCCGGTGATTTCTTCAATTAACTCCTCCGCTGTCCGCAAGCTTCCCCGTTGATGAACTTTTCGGACCATCCAATTTTTAATCGGCTCAAAATTATGATTTTCTATATGGGAAGCAAAGTCCGTTACATCTTCTTGTAAAGCCTTTGTTAACTGAAGGGCATAAAGGTTTCCAAGAGCATAGGTGGGGAAGTAACCAATCATACCTCCTGCCCAATGAACATCCTGCAAGATCCCTTCTCGGTTAGTCTCCGGCTTAATACCTAAAATTTCCTCCATCTTATAATTCCACCGCTCCGGTAGTTCTTTTACGGAAATTTTTCCTCCGATCAAATCCTTTTCCAGCTCATACCGAAGAATAATATGAAGGCTGTAGGTCAGTTCGTCGGCTTCCACTCGGATCATGGAAGGCTCGACAATGTTGATGTACTCCACCATTTCTTCCAAGGTTAAGTCCGGTACTTCTTCTTCAAAAAGCTCCTTGAATTCTGGAAGCAGTCCTTTCCAGAAGTCTTCGCTGCGCCCCACCACATTTTCCCAGAAGCGGGACTGAGATTCATGCATTCCTGTAGATGCCGCAGAGCCTACAGAAGTCTTAAAAAGGTCCATGGGAATATTTTGCTCATACATCCCATGACCTCCTTCATGGATAGTGCCAAACAATGCGGTTTTAAAATAGTCCTCCTGATAGCGGGTGGTAACCCGCACGTCTTTAGGATTAAGTCCGATGGTAAAAGGATGTACACTTTCATCCAGACGACCGGCTTCAAAATCATAGCCGATTCTTTTAAGTACTATTTTACTCAATTTCATCTGTTTTTCTTTCGGAAGGTTTACCCCTTCCAATCTTTTATTCGGTTTTTTAGAGGCCTTCCGGATTTTAAAGAGAATGTTTTGAATCCCTTCTTTTAACTCTCCGAAGGTGTTGTCCAGTTTTTTGACCGTCATCCCTTCCTCGAAACGATCCAGCAAGGCGTCATAGGGATGGTCTTCATAACCCAAGAGATCCGCCATACGCTGATTAAATTCTACGATTTTCTCCAAGTAGGGTTGAAAAGTCTCAAAATCATTGTCTTCTTTCGCCCTTTCCCAGATATTTTGAGCCTTCGAAGTTAAAATTACATATTCCCGGTATTCTTCTTGAGGAATCATTTGAAATTTCTTCAAATGTTTTAAGTCCTTATCAACACTCCGTTGAAATTTTTCCGGTAATTTACTGTAATGCTCCTTCTTGGACAGTTCCATCAGAAGAGCTTGCATCTCGGAAGATACCGACATTTTAAAAGCTTCCGTAGAAAGGGTTCCCAGGGCTTCAGATCGGATTCCTTTTCCTTCCTTCGGCGCATAGGTAGCCATATCCCAATGGGCTAAACCGGCTATTTCTCGGTAGTGCTGCATTTGAGTTAAAATACCCTTATATCGATCCAACAGTTCCTGAAACTTCTTCTCTTTGGTTTTCGCATTCTCTTCTATCATCGGATTTCTCCTCTCAAATAAATTAATTTAACCATATAATAATATTAATTATATCATAAGATTCTTATTTTTATGATGTCGATTTCAAAAAACAAAACCAAAGCATTGTTCTTTGGTTATCAGATTATTACCTCTTATCTTCTAGCATTTCCGCAGCTTTATAAGAGCTTCGAACCAAAGGGTCCGATGCAACAAATGAAAATCCTAGGCTTTCCGCTTTTTTCTTATATTCTTTAAACGCTTCCGGGGTGATGTACTCTTCCATGGGATAGTGATCTTTGCTTGGAGCCAAGTATTGTCCCACCGTTAAAAAATCACACCGATGCTGACGTAAATCTTTCATGACACCATGGACCTCCTCGGGAATTTCACCAAGGCCTACCATAATACCGGACTTTGTATAAATGGTGGAATCCTGTTTTTTAACATTCTCCAAGACATCCAAAGACTGCTTGTAATCTGCCTCAGGCCGTACTTTATCGTACATTCGTGGAATGGTTTCAATGTTGTGATTGATAATATCAGGCTTGCTTTTGATTACTTTTTTCAGCGCCTTCACGTCTCCTTGAAAATCAGGGATCAATACTTCAATGGTAATTTCCGGATCTCGGGCTCGAATGGCTTTGATGACCTTTGCAAAATGTCCGGCACCACCATCCGGCAAATCATCACGGGTAACCGAGGTAACCACCACATGTTTTAA
>CAZTIJ010000050.1:0-11910 GCA_964613365.1 uncultured Clostridiaceae bacterium
AAATGAACACTTAATCGACTCTGCATCATTTTTCCTCCTCGAGAATGATTTCTACCGCCCTTTTCATCACTTCCATCAAACGCCGGTGCCGGTCCTCCAGGAAAAGAAAGCCGATTAAGGCTTCAAACCCGGTGGCATACCGATAGTCCCCGATATCCGAATTCTTCGGCACGGTTTTGGACTTTTGATTCCTTCCCTTTTTCACAATCATCCATTCCTCTTCGCTCAACTCCGGTTCCAGGGCCAGCACAATCTCTGCCTGGGCTTTGGCCCGTACGTATTTCACCGCCTTTTTATGCAGCTTATCCACGGACAGGTCCGGATTTTCCACCAGCACTTTTCGAATGTACACCTCGTAGACCGCATCGCCTACATAGGCCAGGGCCAAAGGGGAGGTTTGCTTTACGTTGACGGCTTGGTTGCCTTCTTTGAATTTTTCCAAGAATTCCTCCATACATCTCCTACCTTTCCTGCTTCATATTATATTTCAAAAATAAGAAAAACACAACTTCTCCGTAGCTAGAAACCCTACAAAAAAGCGGTGTTTTCCTGTTCATTCATGGGGCTGCCCCTAGGGTTTTTTTCTCCACTGCACTCCCTGGGGGGTATCTTTTAATTCGATGCCCCGATCCCGAAGTCGGTCCCGGATTTCATCGGCCAAGGCATAATCTTTATTTTTCCGTGCCTGCTGCCTTTTTTCAATCAAGGCTTCAATCTCTTCTTCCAACACTTCCTCTTCCTTCTCCAAAAGACCCAACACATGGGTGAGCTTTTTCAAAAGGGTTAATCCCCGGTTCACCATCTCCTTGGAGGTGCCCTCCCCGATGTTCGTGTTCAGGTCCTTTACCAAATCAAAGATCACGGCTAATCCGTCGGCGGTGTTGAAATCATCGTCCATCTTTTCCGTGAATCGTTCTTCATAGGTCCTTAGCCGTTCTTCCAGCTGTTTTTCCCCGTGGTCAAGGTCTTTGTCCCCGGCCCGGCCCAGAAGGCTCTCCAGCTTTTCTTTGCTGTGGTACAGTCGTTCCAGACCGCTCTTTGCGGACACTAACAGATCCTTATTAAAGTTTAAGGGGTTGCGGTAATGGGCGGAGAGCATGAAGAACCGCAGCACCTCCAGGTCAAACTCCCGGCGAATATCCCGTACCGTAAAGAAGTTTCCCAGGGATTTGGACATTTTTTCATTGTTCACGTTGAGGTACCCCACGTGGATCCAATAATTCGCGAAGGGTTTCCCCGTGGCCGCCTCACTTTGGGCCACTTCATTCTCGTGGTGGGGAAACACCAGGTCCCCTCCACCGCCGTGGATATCAATGGTCTCTCCCAAATACTTCCTGGCCATGGCGGAGCATTCGATATGCCACCCCGGCCGACCTATTCCCCAGGGGCTGTCCCAACGGGGTTCCCCTTCCTTCGAGGATTTCCACAGCACAAAGTCCAGGGGGCTTTTTTTCCGTTCGTCCACTTCCACCCTGGAACCCTGTTGCAGTTCCTCCAGGTTTTGCTTCGATAACTTTCCGTAATCCTTGTAGGCCTCGACATCGAAATAAACATCTCCCTGGATTTCATAGGCATAGCCCTTTTCTTCCAGGGTGCGGATGATTTCAATGATTTCAGGAATGTTTTCCGTCACCTTCGGATGAACATCCGCCCGTTGGATTCCCAGACTGTCAGCGTCGGTAAAGTACTCTTTAATAAACCGCTCGCTGATGGCCTCGGAAGTTACGCCCTGATCCTTGGCCTTATTAATGATTTTATCATCGATATCGGTGAAGTTTTGCACAAAGTCCACCCGGTATCCCCGGTACTGAAAGTACCGGCGCATGGCGTCAAATACCATGAAGGTCCGGGCATTTCCGATATGGAATAAATCATATACCGTAGGGCCGCAGGCGTACATCTTAATCTCCCCGGGATTCAGGGGCTCAAAGGTTTCCTTTTGTTTTGTCAGGGTATTAAACAGTTTCATCAAGACATCCCTCCTTTCCTCCTTCGACCCATCCATCCGTCGAAGGGGGCATCCTTTGTCCATGGATACCGGATTTATTTTTCCAGCTCTTTTTGTACAAATTCAATACGTTTCAACAGTTTTTCCCGACCCAACACCTTCATGACCAGGGTAAGGTCCGGACCCTGGGTCTCGCCGGTAACCGCTACTCTGGCGGGCTTAAAGAGCTTGGGCCCCTTGGCCCCCACTTCTTTTTTCAGGTCTTTGAAAACCTGTTTTCCGAAGGCCTCATCAATCACCTCGGCATTTTTGACCTTTTCATAGAAGGCCTCCAAAAGTTTTTCGATATGGTCCTCGGCCAGGATTTCCCTGGCCTCGGCGGTGATCTCCATTTCCTCTTTAAAAAACATCTCCGCCTTTTTCGGCACCTGGGCCAAATAATCCAGATATTCTTTAATGACTTCCATCAGGTCCCGCACCCAGGCTATTTCCGCCTCTCCCTGTCCCGGGGGTAAGTAGCCCGCCTCTTCCAGATAGGGAATAGCCAGTTTTGCCAAGCGATGGTTGTCCGCTTCTTTGATGTAGTGGTTGTTTACCCAGTTGAGTTTTTCCACATCGAAAACCCCGCCGCTTTTGGATACCCGTTTTAAATCAAACTTTTGCTGCAGTTCCTCCATGGTGAAGATTTCCTGGTTGTCCTCGGGACTCCAGCCGATAAGGGCGATATAGTTTACCAGGGCCTCGGGAAGGTAGCCTTTTCTTTGGAAATCCTCCACCGCCACGTCCCCTTGTCGTTTGCTGAGTTTTTTCTTGTCTTTGTTCAGGATGTTGGGCAGGTGCACATACTTGGGCAGATCCCAACCAAAGGATTTATACAGGTGGATATGCTTCGGTGTGGAGGTTACCCATTCCTCCCCCCGGATAATGTGGGTGATCCCCATTAAATAATCATCCACCACCACGGCAAAGTGATAGGTAGGGAAGCCGTCGGATTTGATCAGCACCTGATCGTCCATATCCTCGGTGTTAAAGGTCATCTCCCCCCGAACCATGTCCTCAAAGGCAATTTCCTGCTTTTCGGGAAGCTTTAACCGGATCACATATTCTTCCTTGTCATCGATTTTTCTGTTTATTTCCTCCTGGGACAGACCCCGGCAATGGCCGTCATACTTCGGAGTCTCTCCCCGGGATTTTTGCTCTTCCCGTATACGGTCAATCCGTTCCTTCGAGCAAAAACAGGGATAGGCATCCCCCTGATGGAGCAGCTGTTTGATGTGTTTTTGATAAATTTCCAGTCTTCGGGACTGCATATAGGGACCGTACTCCCCCTGTTCCATCAACCGGCCGTTTTCCAGTTGAAATCCTTCATCGTGACGGACCCCCGCCCAGTTCATGGACGCGATCATTCCTTCAATGGCCCCTTCCACATATCGGGCCCGATCCGTATCCTCAATACGAAGGACGTACTTTCCTTCCTGTCCCTTTGCAAACAAGTAGTTGTATAGGGCGGTTCGCAAACTTCCGATATGCACAAACCCCGTTGGGCTCGGGGCAAATCTTACTCTTACCGACATTGGTATTCCTCCTTTATGGCTTTTCCGATGTTTCCTTTCCCTTTAATAGGCCTTGGCAAAATAGGTCAGGGACTTTCCTTTCCTTTCGCAGAAGGGGCAGTCGCCGCCGATATCTTCCTGTTCAAAGGGTACGCAGCGCATGGTGGCCCCGGTTTCCTGTTTAATGGTTTCCTCACATTCCGGATCCTCGCACCAATGGGCCTTCACAAAGCCCTGGGTGGTATCCATGATTTTCTTTAACTCTTCCAGACTTTCGGCGTAATGGGTGTTTTCATCCCGCATTTTCTTCGCTTTTTCAAATAAATTGGTATTGATGGTTTTCAAAAGTTCCGGGATCCGGCTTGTTAGTTCATCCATGGGTACGGGAGTTTTTTCCAGCGTATCCCGGCGTACGACCATCACCTGGTTGTTTTCAATGTCCCTCGGACCGATTTCTATCCGAAGGGGAGCTCCTTTCATTTCCCATTCGTTAAACTTCCAGCCCGGGGAGTAGTTTTCCCGATCGTCCAGTTCCACCCTGGCCAGACCTTTCAGTTGGCTGAAAATCTCCGAGGCCTTGTCCAGCACCCCCTCTTTATGGGTGGCAATGGGTACGATGGCCACTTGGGTCGGAGCCACTCCCGGAGGCAGTACCAGTCCCCGGTTGTCTCCATGGACCATGATAATACCGCCGATCAGCCTTGTGGAAATTCCCCAGGAGGTATGGTAGGGATACTCCTGTTTTCCATCCCGGCTTAAGTAGCTGATATCAAAGGCCTTGGTAAAATGCTGGGCCAAATTGTGGGAGGTTCCCGCCTGCAGGGCTTTTCCGTCATGCATTAAGGCTTCCATGGTATAGGTGGCGTGGGCACCGGCGAACTTCTCTTTTTCACTTTTTTTCCCCACCACCACGGGCATGGCCAGCAGCTCCTCCGCCGTCTCCTTATAAATGTTGAGCATCTGCAGGGTTTCTTCCTGGGCCTCTTCCTGGGTTTCATGGAGGGTATGGCCTTCCTGCCATAAAAACTCCGAAGTTCGTAGGAAGGGTCGGGTGGATTTTTCCCACCGAACCACGTTGCACCACTGGTTGTATAAAAAGGGCAGATCCCGGTAGGAGTTCAACCATCGGGAATACATTTCGCAGATGATCGTCTCGGAGGTCGGGCGAATGGCCAGGCGTTCCGCCAGCTCTTCGTCCCCTCCATGGGTTACCCAGGCCACTTCCGGAGCAAAGCCCTCCACATGGTCCGCTTCTTTTTTCAACAGGTTTTCGGGAATCAACAGGGGAAAGTAACAGTTTTTATGTCCCGTATCCTTAAAACGCTTGTCCACATAGGCCTGAATGTTTTCCCAGATCCCGTATCCGTAGGGCTTGATGGCCATAAATCCCTTTACCGGGGAGTAATCCACCATATCGGTTTTTTTAATAACGTCGGTATACCACTGGGCAAAATCCTGCTCCATCGGCGTAATTTCTTCCACAAATTCCTTTTTCTTTTTTCCCATTTTTTTCACACTCCATTTTTTTGATCTATTGAGTAAAAAACACCCATCCCTAACCGATAGAGATGAGCGCTGTACCATGCTTTAAAACTCATTCTATCCCATTCCCACCGGTCCGTCAAGCCTTGGATGTCCCGGGCCCGGGAGCTTTTTCAATGCTTGCGATCGCCATGGAGGCAATGCCCTCTTTTCTGCCCTCAAAGCCTAAGCCTTCGGTGGTGGTGGCCTTGATGCTGACCCGGTCTTCGTTGATATTCAAGGCCCCGGCGATATTTTTTCGCATCTCGGGGATATGGGGGGCCATTTTCGGTTTTTCCGCTATGATGGTACCGTCGATGTTGTTGACTTCATAGCCGGCATCGGCCAGCAGCTCTCCCACCCGGACCAACAGCTCCAGGCTGCTGGCTCCCCGGTAGGTCGGATCCGTATCGGGGAAATGTTTGCCGATATCCCCCAGGGCGGCGGCGCCCAAAAGGGCATCCTTGATCCCGTGGAGCAGTACGTCGGCATCGGAATGGCCTAGAAGCCCCTTTTCATAGGGGATGGTAACCCCTCCGATGATCAGCGGCCTGCCCTGCTGAAATTTATGTACATCATATCCCATGCCTACTCTCATTCCATAACGTCCTTTCTGTTAGGGTTTTTTCATATCCTTTCATTATAAAAGATTTCCCCGAAAAACAAAAGCCCTAAAGGCGATTAGTCCCGGTTTTTTCGCCGTTTCATTATGCCCTCTGCCAGTACCAGATCCTCGGGGGTGGTGATTTTGATGTTTTCATAGTCTCCCCGGACCATTTTCACTTTCCTGCCCAGGGCTTCCACAAGCATGGCATCGTCGGTCACCGCCAGGTTCTTTCCCTCCCGAAGTTCATGGGCCTTCAATATCAGGGGCTTTTGAAAGGTTTGGGGCGTCTGCACCATCCATAATTCCTCCCGTTTGGGTGTCTCCCGGACAAAACCCTCCCCGTCAATGATTTTGATCGTGTCCTTGACCGGCACCCCCAGAATGGCACATCCATGGGCTTTTGCCGCGCAAATGCTTTGATCGATCATGGCCGCCTTCAGAAAGGGGCGGGCGCCGTCATGGATCACCACCATATCACAGTCCTCTTTCGTGGCCCGGATGCCGTTAAGCACCGAATGGTAGCGCTCCCTTCCTCCCTCTACAATGGATTGGACCTTGGTAAGCCCATAGGGTTCCACCACCCTTTTTCGACAAAGAGGCCCTTCCCCCTTTCCCACCACCACCACGACCTCATCAATGGCTTCGTGGTTTTCAAAGACCCGAAGGGTGTGGGCCAGGATCGGTCTCCCCTCCAAGGTTATGTACTGCTTATTGTAGTCCCGCTCCATTCGTTTTCCTTTTCCCGCCGCCACCACCACGGCGCTGACCCCGGTTTTTCCGGGAAAACCCTGCTTATTCACCGCTGATTCCTCCCTATGTATGGTTTTTTCCATGGTTTTTTATCCTTCTTTTTCCCTTTTCAGTAAAAAGGGGCCCTTTATCCTCTAAAGAACCCCGGTTTCCTATGTCTTTTATGCGGATTTGCCTTCCATGCCCTTGGGTTTTGCAAAGATCATTCTCCCCGCCGCCGTTTGCAATACACTGGTCACCAGCACATCGATGGTTTTTCCCATGTGCTTTCGGCCGCTTTCGACCACGATCATGGTTCCATCGTCCAGGTAGGCAAGGCCCTGTCCCGATTCCTTGCCGTCCTTGATCACTTCCACTTCCATTTCTTCTCCGGGAAGCACCACGGGTTTGACGGCATTGGCCAGTTCGTTGATGTTTAGGACGGGAACCCCTTGAAATTCCGCTACCTTATTGAGATTGTAATCATTGGTGATCACCTTTCCTCCCAGTTGCTGGGCCAGCTTCAACAGCTTCACGTCCACTTCCAGGTTCTCTTCATAGGCCTGTTCAAAGCCATGGTCCAGAATCTTCACTTCAATATCCAGTTCCTTTTGAATGATGTTTAAAATGTCCAACCCCCGGCGACCGCGATTCCGTTTTAAGGCCGCTGAGGAATCCGCCACATGGCGTAGTTCCTCAAGAACAAATTCGGGAATAATCAGGGGACCTTCTAAAAATTCGGTTTTGCAGATGTCTGCAATTCTGCCGTCGATGATTACGCTAGTGTCTAAAATCTTGGGACAGGGCTGATGACTTTCCTGTTTGATCTTCTCAATTTCCTTGTCACAGTCCTTCTCCCGGGATGCCCCCATAAAGGTGTTTCGCAAAGAGATGTCCTGCCCTCGTTTCGTGGCCAGGCTTACCCCCAAATACCCTAAAAAAATCGCCGCTAAAATCGATAAAACCGTTCCGATAAAAGGAATCGGGATGTTTATCAGTAATCTGCTGATGATGTAGGCAATGATGAGCCCTACCACCAATCCCAAAGACCCGAAAACGATGTCCCTGGTGGGAACCTTTGAAAGCTCCCGTTCTATCCAGTTGGCCGCCCTTGTACCGAATGTAATGATCAATGGAGAAACTAAGAAAAATATAAGTCCGCCGATAATTAAGGATACCGAGTATCCCAGAGCCATGTACCAGAAATTACTTGCGATCCCGTCATAAAACTGTGCACCGTTGTAAAAAAGCAAGACTCCCGATACTCCCCCCAGCAAGGCAAAAATCCACCTTACAATTTTGTTAACCATTCCTTCACCTCCTGTTTTTTATTAATATATATAATGTTTTATATATAGCAATGTACAAAAAAACACCGCTCCTCAAAACTCTATCATACCCCTTTTCCCTTGATCCAAACCAAAATCGGTAATTTATCCTGTTATTCAATCATGGCTTCAATATCCGTCAGTAAATCCTCTTTGCTTCGATCCGTGGCTAAAATCAGTTCGCTTAACAGGACCTGTTTGGCATTTTGCATGATTTTTCTTTCCCCGGTGGATAGGGCTTTTTCCCGATCCTTCAGGGTTAGGTTTCTTACCACTTCCGCCACTTCGAAAACATCCCCGGTCTTTATCCGGTCCATATTGGCCCGATAGCGTTTGTTCCAATTGGCCGACATTTCTGAGATTTGAGCGGACAAAACCGCAAAGACCAGTTCCACTTCTTTTTGGGTAATGATTTCCCGGATGCCGATCTGATCCATCCCGTCCAGGGGGATCATGACCTTCATATCGTCCAGGGGCATTCGCATAATATAATATCGTCGTAGCTCTCCCAGTATCTCCTTTTCTTCAATCGCTTCAATAACCCCGGCTCCGTGAACAGGGTAAACCACTTTGTCACCAATAGTATACATATAATTTCCTCCAGATTTTCTATTTGCTCTCTTCTAAATTATACCTTATACCACTTCATCAGTCAAACAAACCACATATTCTATCACAGGCTTTTTTCTCTGTCAATATTCATCCCCCTGGGGGCCACGGTCCCTTCCCGGGAAGGCCGGTACCCGCCGGCGGGAATTCTTCCCGATAATTCAGCCCCTCCCATTGACAAAGGGCGCCATGAAAAAGTATAATTAAGCTAGCGATACTAAACAAATCCGAGGGGTTGAAAAAATGACAACAGAAAACCGGGACAGTAATTTTTCTCTAGGTGAATTCCAGTCCCTAGTGGACGAAGTCTTGATTCGCCATAAAAGCATCCTTGATATTTTAAGCAAAATCCAAGAGAGCAGTGCCAGGGTCAACCGGGCGGTGGCCAAGGCCAGCACCAGTTGCGGCTGCATCAAAATCTGTGCGGAAAAGCCGGAAATCCCCGATGACATTACCTTTTCCAAGCTCAAGGCTCATATGTCGGACCACGTGGAAGGGGAGCTCTGCACCACCTGTGAAGAGAAGATCAAACAGGAAATTTCCACTAATTTATTTTATCTTTTCGCTCTGTGCAACACCTTCGATTTTGACACGGAAGAAATGACCCGGGATTATTATCAGCAACTAAAGCTTCTCGGGAAGTACGGACTGCTGTAATACAATGTATGGACGCAATAAAAAACCAAGGGAGCGGAACCCCGTCCGCCCCCTTGGTTTTTTTATTGCGTCCTCCTTTACCGAAGGATATCCTGCACCGCCTCCCGGAGGGTATCCACCCCTAAGAGATGGTCCCCCTCCATACTCAGCTTCTTTTTGTTGCGATCGGAAATCATCACCGATTCAAAGCCCATCTTTCTTCCTTCCTTAATCATCTTCTCTGCATTGGCCACCGGTCGCACTTCCCCGGTGAGGCTGATCTCGCCGATGGCCATGATTTTCCTCGATGGCAGTTCCAGTCCCTTCACGCTGCTGTAAATACTGAGGGCCACCCCCAGATCATAGGAGGTCCCTTCCAGCTTCAGTCCTCCCACCACATTCACGTACACATCGTAATTCCCCAGGGGAATGTTCAGCTTCTTTTCCAACACCGCAATAATTAAGTTTAACCGGTTATGGTCGATCCCCACGGCGGTCCGTCGGGGAAAGCCGATGTTGTTTTCCGTAACCAGGGCTTGGATTTCCACCAACAGAGGCCGAGTCCCCTCCACGGTGGACACCACAATGGCCCCTTCATTTTTCTCATTCAGGGTTTCCAGAAAAAGCTCCGAAGGGTTGTAAATTTCAATCAGCCCTTCCTCCCGCATTTCGAAGACCCCGATTTCGCTGGTGGTGCCGAAGCGGTTTTTCAGGGCCCGAAGGATTCGAAACTCCAGGGTCCTTTCCCCTTCAAAGTGAAGCACCGCATCCACCATATGCTCTAAGACCCTGGGGCCGGCCAACTCACCCTGTTTCGTTACATGGGCCACAATGAAAATCGGAATGTTGGTGGATTTAGCGATGCGCATCAGATTGTTCACGCACTCTTTTACCTGGGAAACGCTGCCCGGGGCCGACGTTAGATCCTCCCGGTACAGGGTTTGAATGGAGTCCACAATCAAAAACTTCGGTTCATAGGCGGTGATATACTCCTCTACCACCCCGATATTGGTCTCGGAGACAATCAGCAGGTCCTCTTCCATGGCCCCCAGGCGTTCCGCCCGCATTTTGATCTGCTCCTCCGATTCCTCTCCCGATACGTAGAGCACCTTTCCGTAGTGTTTCGCCATATTGCTGCTGCACTGTAGAATCAAGGTGGACTTTCCGATTCCCGGCTCCCCGGAGATCAGACACAGGGATCCCTTGACAATCCCTCCCCCAAGCACCCGGTTCAGCTCTTCGATGCGGGTATCGTAGCGGGTGTATTCACCGGAGCTGATGTTGGTAATGCTTTGGGGTTTTTTGCTGGGCGCCGTGGTGGCGGACCGCTGGGTTTCTTTCTTCGAGGCCACCCGCTCCTCCTCAAAGGTGTTCCACTGTTGACAACCGGGGCATCTGCCCATCCATTTGGGGCTTTCATAGCCGCACCGGGTACAACAGAATTTGGTTTTTGTCTTTGCCATATGATCGCTCCTAGGTCGTTTTCTTTTTTTCCAGCACCAGTTCCCCCTGGACTTCCTTCAGGATCACATGGGCCCCGGCCTGGATTTCACTGCGTAGAATTTCTTCGGATATTTTGTCCTCGATGAGTTTTTGAATGGCCCGCTTCAGCGGCCTTGCCCCAAATTCAGGGTCGTAGCCCTGGCGTGCAATCTCCTCCATGGCGTTTTCCGTAACCTCCAGGGTGATCCCCAGATTCTCCAGACGGCCTTTGACTTCCCGTACCAGCAGTTTGACGATTTCGTTAATATGCTGCTGTTCTAATTTATGGAATACGATGGTATCGTCGATTCGATTCAAAAATTCCGGTCGGAAGGTTTTTCTAAGCTCCTCCATGACGTTTCGTCTCATATTGTCGTATTCGCTTTTCGCCTGGGTCTCCTCATCCACGGAAAAACCCAGGGTGCTTTGTTTTCGGATCAGGCTCACCCCCACATTGGAGGTCATGATGATGACCGTGTTTTTAAAATCCACGGTTTTTCCTTTGCCGTCGGTCAGCCGTCCGTCATCGAGGATTTGTAAAAGGACGTTGAACACATCGGGATGGGCCTTCTCAATTTCATCGAAAAGAACCACGGAATAGGGCCTTGTCCGGACTTTGTCCGTCAGCTGCCCCCCTTCATCATAACCCACGTACCCCGGCGGAGATCCGATCAGTCGGGATACCGTATGTTTTTCCATGAACTCCGACATATCCACTCGGATCATGGCGTTATCATCTCCGAACATCACTTCGGCCAAAGCCTTGGACAATTCGGTCTTCCCCACTCCCGTGGGACCCAGGAAGATAAAGGATCCGATGGGCCTTTTGGGATCCTTCAGTCCCACCCGGGCCCGACGGATGGCTCTTGACACGGACTTGATCGCCTCTTCCTGTCCGATCACCCGGCGATGCAGCACCTCTTCCAACTGCAACAGTCGTTCCGACTCCTCCTGCTGCAGTTTGTTCACCGGCACCCCGGTCCAGTGGGACACCACCGTGGCGATGTCCTCCGCCCCAAGGACCGCATCTTTGTGATTCTTGTTCTTCGTCCAATGATTTTTCTTGCTTTCCAACTCCTCTTTCACCTGCTGTTCCTGATCCCGAAGGGTTGCCGCCCGTTCAAAATCCTGGATGCTCACCGCTTCCTCCTTTTCCTTGACGGTCTTTTCCAGCCGCTCCTCCAGTTCCTTTAGGTCCGCCGGAGCCGTCACCGTTTCCAAACGGATTTTGGAGGCCGCTTCGTCCACCAGATCGATGGCTTTGTCCGGTAAAAAACGATCGGGGATATAGCGGTGGGACAGTTCCACCGCGGCGGTGATGGCTTCATCGGAGATGGTTACCCGGTGATGGGCTTCGTATTTGTCCCGAAGCCCTTGCAGGATCCGCACCGCGTCCTCCCGGCTGGGCTCCGCCACGAGAATCGACTGAAACCTTCGCTCCAGGGCCCCGTCCTTTTCAATATGCTTTTTATACTCGTCGGTGGTGGTGGCGCCGAT
>CAZTIJ010000051.1:0-11865 GCA_964613365.1 uncultured Clostridiaceae bacterium
TCAGATAGGCCAGCCGCTTATCGGCCTTCGGCCCGAAGTATTTCAGCACCGCCCCTTTGGACATAAACTGGGCAATAGCCCCGGATAGAAAAAAAGCAATGGTTAAGGACATCAGCCGCCGCAGGGTAATATAGTCTCCCACCGCTTCCAGTCCTGCATAGATGGTTTCAATAAATGGTTCCATAATAGCCTCCTTGTTTATCGATTAGTTTTGTACTTCTTTTTCCTCTTTCAAAGCCCCTGGACAAACCTCTAGAATATTCTCTCTTTCTCCCATCCGACGGTAATCCGCTGCCAACCGGGGGATGCTTTCCCTTTTTTCTTTTATCGTATCCACGATTCCCCGTTGTACCGGATCTACTACATTCAGCCTATAATAAATAAACTTTCCATGACGTTCATCAATCACCAGGCCTAAGTCCCGATACTTCGACAGGATGCGAGAAACCTTGGGTTGAGACACCTCCAATACCGCTTCCAGCTCACAAACACAAAGGGCCTCTTCGTTGAGAAGCATAAGAATTCGCAGCCGGGTCTCTTCGGAAATCAGCTTTAAAAAATCTTGTAAGGATTTCATCTCTATCTCCTTTCGTATGTCATTATGCATATATGTTAATATGTTTATTCTTCCCTGTCAAGAGAAAATCCCTTATTTTTTTCTTTTTCCCCGGAGTTTAATGATTGATTTTCCCCGGAAATGGTACCTATAAAATAAAGAGTTCTTGAAATAAGGAGGTGAGATCCTTGGCAGGGAAACCGAAAAAGAAGCCGTGCTGTTTCAATAAGCGTAAATTTCTGCTTCCGTCCTTGATGTTTTTTATCGGTACCACCCTGGGTTTTCTGCTATCCCCCATTAAAAGGGGCATCGGAAACGATTCCGGCAATGTAACCAACCATTATTACGGCAAGGATGAGTCGTAAAAAAAGGCAAGGAAAAACCCCGGGGCCGCGGAAAAATTTCCGGTGGACCCGGGGCTTTTTGCTGCCCGGTTTGATTCTGGATTTTTAGACTTCCACCTTTCGGTCATAGAGATAGGCGGTGATAAAGAAGATCACCACTCCCACGGTGAAGGCATAGAGCAGTCCGAATAAAAATTCTCCGGTGGACATGTAGTTAATGGTGGTTTCCATCTCCCCACCGGTGGAGGCGGTCATGGAAAAACCGGCCTCGGCGTCGAATACCACCACCCGGGAAAGAAGATTGGTAATCTGAGAGATCACGTAGTTCGTGGCAATGAACACCACAAAGGTAATCACGCCGGAGAACTTTTTGAACATTCTCCCCACCACACTGCTGAAAAATACCACCACCAACAGCTGGGCAAAGTATACGAATAGGAGACTGAAAAACTTGATGATCTCCCCGATATTTCGAATAATTAGTTCCTCACTGGCAATGTTAAACATTCCGAAAAAGGAGGCAACCTCCTCTAATCCCAGAATCAGGGTTACCGCCCCCAGGGATAGGGCTACGGTAATGCTCCCCACCACAAAAATCTGGCTGAACAGCGCCATCAGTTTCGAGAAGAAAATACTCTTTCCTCCCACGGGCAGGGGCATGATCATATGCAGGGTGTTGTCCTTCCATTCCGAGGATACCAGACTGAAGGATCGAATGAACAGCCAGAACATGGCTCCGAATACCACCATGGAGCTAAGGACTCCATAGCCCGTGGCGTTTAACGGACTATCCGCCCGAAGAATCTGAACATAGGCCAGGGCGTTGATCCCCAGGGCAAAGGCCAAGAGCAACAAACTTTCCATACGAAGATTCATCACGTCCTTTTTATAAAGCATCCAGATCTTTTGTCTAAAAGTCCTTTCCATTGCCGTACACCTCCTTCATAATATCCACCAGGGATTTTCCCTGTTCTTCCCGAAGCGCTTCCACATTGCCCTTTAATACCACGCTGCCCTTTCGTAAAAACACGGTCTCGTCGATGACGTGTTCAATTTCTTTAATCTCATGGGTGGTGATCACAATGGTCTGCTCTCCCTCCCGGTAATCCTTGATCATGGTCTCGATGATCTTCTCTCTGGTAAAGATGTCAATTCCCGATAAAGGCTCGTCCAGTAAAATGATCTCCGCCCGGCGGGAAAAGGATAATAACAGCTTGGTTTTCGCCCGCTGGCCCTTGGAGATTTTCCGAATCAGCATGGACTCCTCCAACTCCAGGAAACTCAACAGTTCTTGGTATCGATCCTCATCCCAGTCCTCATAAAAGGTTTTGACAAAATTCTTTGCGTCCTTGATTTTCATCCAGGGGTAGAAATGGTCGATTTCCGGTAGATAGGAGATGTGTTTTTTTCCCTCCTGGTTGATGGGCTCTCCATTGATCCGTACCGCCCCGGCGGTGGGTTTGTTTAAATCGCTGATCAGCTTAATCATCGTGGTTTTCCCCGATCCGTTGGGTCCCAGCAGACCGGTGATTTTTCCCTTGGGTATTTCTAAGGTTACCCCGTCAAGGGCCAGGGTCTTTCCAAACTTTTTGGTAACATCCTTAAACTCGATCATCCCGTTTTCTCCTCCTTTTTTATGTGCTGCTCAAGTAAATTCTCGGCTTCCTCCGGGGTAAATCCCAGGGCGGTCATTTCCCTAAGAAAACTATTTACCAGCTTTTCCGCCATTTCACGCTTCAATTTCAGGATTTTCTCGGTGTCGGTGGCCACAAAAGTGCCCTGTCCCCGTCGAGTTTCCGCAATCCCCTGATATTCCATTTCCCGGTAGGCCCGCTGTACGGTGTTGGGGTTTACCTTCATATCCCTTGCCACATCCCGCTGGGAGGGCATTTTATCCTCGGGCTTTAACTCCCCCCGAAGAATTTTTTTCTTAAAGGCATCGATGATCTGTTCATAAATCGGCTTCGATGGATCAAAATTCATGGTGGCACCCCCTAAAAAAATAGTGCACTAATTAACTAGTGCGCTATTATAATAATTCTATTCTTCTTTTTTGTCAATCACTTTTTTTCAGTTTTTTTCAGTTTATTGATATGTTTTTTTGCAGCCCTTTGGAAACATCCCGAAAGTGGCCCCTATTCTTCCCGGGCCTTCGCCTCTTCCTCGCCGGGAACATTTCCCTCCTGGACTCGGACGTACATTTTTTCCAATAGAAAAACCGAGGGACATAAAAAGCCGAAGACGCCCAGCACCGTTTCCAATCCCAGAGCACTTCCCAGCATGATCCCTATGGTTCCCGTGATCAGTGATAACATAATCAAAAACATTTCCATGATCCCTCCTAGAGTAAAATTCAGTCGTCTTTTTACTAGGTGTTTTTCAGTCCTTATACCCGGCACCTTAGGATTTCCCACAAGAATTCTCTCGATGATGGTGACAAAAAATCCGTCCCGCTGTCACGGAATTTTAAGCATCAAACTGATCTACGGCGGTTTGTAGGTCTTCGGCTAACAGGGATAAGTTTTCGCCGATGGTTTTCATGTTCTCCATGGATGCCGCCTGCTCTTCCACGGCGGCGGCGGCTTCTTGGGTGCCGGCAGAGTTTTCCTCGGCCACGGAAGCCAAGTTTTGCAGAGAATCCACCATGGTATTTTTAATCCCCACCATTTCCTGTTCAATACGATTTAAGGTATTGATTCGATTTTTATTGTCCTCAAGGGAACTTGCAATACGGGTAAACACCTGCTGGGTATCTTCAATGGAAGCGGTTTGAGAAACGATGGTATCCTTGGTGCTGTCCATCTTTCCCACCACAAGCTTGGTATTCTCTTTAAGTCCCTCAATGACATGATTAATTCGATCCGCGGATTCCGAGGATTCCTCCGCAAGTTTTCGGATCTCTTCCGCAACCACCGCAAAACCTTTTCCCGCTTCCCCGGCACGGGCCGCTTCTATGGCTGCATTTAAGGCCAGTAGGTTGGTTTGCTGGGAAATCTGACTAATGGAGGTGCTGGCCACATTGATGGCTTCGGTTTTTTCGTCGGTACCTTGGATCATTCCTTTTAACGCTTCAATGGCTTCATTGCTTTCTTTGGTTTTTGTATTGAGGTCTTTAATAATATCCAAACCTTTACTTTTCAACTGAACCGCCTCTGAGGAATTGTTATTTAAGGCTTTGCTCACGGCGGCGAATTCTTCAATATTCGAGTGAAGATCAGATGCCTTATGGGCACCGGCCTCGGTGTCTTTGGCCTGATCGGAGGCGCTTGTAGCAATTTCCTCCACCACCTTGGAAACCTCATCAATGGAGGTGGCGGTTTCTTTAATGGTACTTAGCAGATTATGGGATGCATCGGATAACTCCTTCGTGGTTTTGATCAAAGAGGCAATAATCTTATCCTTTCTTTGTTGGTCTTCCTCCATCCGTTGAATATGATCTCCATTTTCCTTGCCGGATCTTCCGATGATCGATGTGTTGATGAACTGGATAAAAATGGTTAGGGCCAATACCATGGCGATCAATACCATATCCTCCGAGGGATATCTACCGGAAGAGAGGTTCATCACATTGGCAGCAATGATCACCGCAATAACTCCGATCATCAATTTCCTGTCACCAAACACCGTAAATGCCCCAATTAAGGGAAAGGCGAACATGAAGGTAAACAACCCTTCACTGCTTAGGGTGGTAAAAAAGTGAGTTGCCATAAAGGAAAGAGCTAAAATATACTTGATGTATGGATCGGAGGGGTTTTTTCGACTACGATAAAAGGAGTAACCGAGGGTTATCCAAGCCACGGCTACGGACAAATAGATGATCAAGGGCACAGTGCTAGATGTAAGGGTAGTTACGGTGCTTAGTAGGGCCACGATAAAGCATAGCAGCAGTAAGCTTTTATTGGCTTCCTTTAAAAATTTTTTATTCATTTTCTCTTCTTATCCTCCTAGGGGTTGTTTTATGTACTAAAGGATCGTACCAAGCTAATTATGTGTGGTTAGCAGCTACAATGGGACAATGATGCAACTTCAAGTATTTTATCATATTCAAATTTTTTTTACAATTAAGCCCCGGCATAATCCCTTGATAAAAACCGAAGACGATACATGCTCCGGGTTGCGAACCTTGGTTTTGTAGAATCGCTCCGGCAAGGAACGCCGTAACTCCGTCTTACGTCGGAGACTTCCTCTGTCAAAAGATGTAGGTGAAAACGTCCCGGCGACGGTTATGAAAGTTTGTAACCTATAGTACCATGAAGAGAGATCGCCATCCCACAGGATACCAAAACTCCAAACACCGATTCTGAAGGGATTTTATGCGACATAAAAAGGAGTGGAGAATAAAATGAAGGAAAAACGGGAAAAAATCTACATAGGAATCATTATTGCTTTACTGATTTTTATCTTTTACAGTCGTAGTTTGCATTCCGGGGATTTACAGCGAATGGAAAACACCCTTCACCATTTCCAAAGGCAGACCTCCGGTGAAATCGCCCGTATCGAGCAACAGGTTGGACAAATCCGGGAAGAGGGGCGATGGTGGAGTGAAAAAAACATGGCCCTTGACCGAAAAGGAGAAAATCTTCATCAGGTTACTGCGGAGTGGAGAATTCGAGATTATCGGGAGGGAGAACAGGTTCTTTTTCACTATCTTCCAGTCGGAGAGGAAGAATACCGTCAGGTGGAGATGGAGGAAGTCAGTACCGGCCTTTTTCGCGGGGTGTTTGATCTTGAAATGAGTTTCGAACCGGAGATCCGTATGCATTACTCCGGAAGCATGCCGACGAACCGATACAACGAGGTTGAGGTATGGGCCGGCCAGGAAGAGGGGCGCCGAGACTATCTCCCCCATTATGTGTCAACAAAGTACAACGGTGAGCGAAGAACCACCCCAGAAGAACGGATGCATTTTTCTGATTTAAGATATGAACTTTTTCATCCCATTCATATCGATATCCATTATCGGGGAGGAAACGAACCCCAGTATCACCTAAGCATCGATGTAGACCTATACCAGCAGTCAAGCAGGCATCACTTGGAAGCCTTAGAGGCTGTTTTGTTAAAGGACGGCCAAGCAGTCCGGGAACTGGAAATGCAATATCAGGATACATCCTACCATCAACATTATCACAAGAATTTTCCGGTAGATGAAGAGGCCTACGATGAAGTTCTTTTTCGCTTTGCCTACGATAACGGAGAAGTGTATGAAAAGAGGGCGGGAATTTTAGATCAACAGTAACGCCACCAGGCTGCTTCCCGATCAACTCTCTGATCGTGCTTCTCCCACAATGGCAAGGCAATCAATTCTTAAGGAGGATGGTTTATCAATGAAATCCCGTTATAAGAAACTCGTAGTTTTATCAGTGATTCTCTGTGTTGGTTTTTTATTTGCAGCTTGTGAAAATCAGTCAGAACAGGTTGGGGGAAAAGGAAGCTCTTGGGTCTCTTCCTCACCGGAAGCTCAGGGGATGGATTCAAAAGTCCTATTGGAAATGCTGGAGACAAATACAGACAGAGGATTTGATATTCATAGCCTGTTGATCATACGAAACGGTCATATGGTTCTTGAATCCAGCAACTACCCCTATGAAAGCGATGCTCCCCATATGATTCATTCCATTACCAAAAATGTTACGGCGACGTTGGTCGGCATCGCCATAGACGAGGGATATATTGAAAGTGTGGACCAACAAATAGTGGAGCTGCTTCCGGACTTGAGTCTGAAATATGGGGATGATCGTACTCAGGATATTACCGTAGAACACTTACTGACCATGAAGTCCGGCCTTAACTGGAGACCGGCGGGGGCATCGATGTATACGGAAGGTGAAGATCATATAATCCATGCATTGGAGCGGGAAATGGCTACGAACCCGGGGGAAATGTTTGAATATCACTCCGGATCCACCCATCTTCTGTCCATGATTTTGACCGAGGCTACGGGAAGATCAACAATGGAATATGCTAAGGAGAAGTTATTTACTCCCTTGGATATTGAAGATATCCACTGGGCCGTGGATTACCAGGACTTTCATGTAGGTGGGGATATGCTGTTTATGAGGCCCACCGACCTGGCTAAGTTCGGTCTGCTGTACTTACAGCAGGGCCTTTGGGAAGGGGAAAGAATTGTTCCCGAAGAATGGGTTGCCACTTCTACAAAGAATCATGTGGATAAAGAAAGTTATGGTTATTCCTGGTGGATCGGTGACAACGGCGGATTCTCCGGCAATGGCGTAGCAGGCCAGCGCCTAACAGTCTTACCGGAAGAGGAGTTGATCTTTGTTGTCACCAGTGGCATCGGTAGAAACGCTGTGAGAATTTTAGATTCTATTACGAGAAACCGGATTATGGATGCGGTAATTGCCGAGGAGTCCATAGAAGAAAACCCCGAAGCCTTCGATGAGCTGCAGTCCCTGGTGGCGAAGTTGAAAAAACCCAACGGGAAAGCAACGGACCCCACCCTTCCAAAGACCGCCACAAAAGTCGGCGGAAACACTTATCTCATGGAAAACGGAGAGGCTTTCACCGTTGATTTTAGTGAGGAAAATGAAACCACATGGATTTGGCATCGGGAAGGCGCCGGTGAGACTGAAATAACCATCGGACTGGATAATGTTTTTAGAAAAAACCGTATCGAGAATTTCCACCTGTATAATCAGATTCCTACAAAGGCTATGCTTCGGGGGCAATGGGAAGATGATAATACTTTTATACTGGACTTTACGTGCCTCGAAAATCCCATGGCTTATTATTACGAATTCACCTTTGACGGAGACACCCTCCATCATACAAGAACCGAACGACTGAACAATTCTGTTTATTTAACAACCACCGGCACTGTGGAAAAGTAAACGGGTATTAGTAAAAAAACACCGCAGGTACGGGATTACATCCCAAGGAAAAACCGGGAAAAATAATGAGAGAATGGGTTCACTTTTTCAATTTATACTCCGAGGGAGACCTATTCTCCCTTTTTTGAAACACCCGGGCGAAATAATGCTGGGAACGGTACCCCACTTTTTTCGCCACGTCATAGATCCGTATGTCGGGCCCCGATTGATCCAACAGGTCCTTGGCCTTTTCAATCCGCACCTTGGTCAGCAGTTCCGTAAAGGTGTATCCCGTGTCCTCTTTCAGTAGGCGACTTACATAGGCCCGGTTCACCCCGAAAATCTTGGAGAGCTTCTGGATGCTGAGATCCGCCTCTTCATAATGGGCCTCGATGTACTCCACCACCCGCAGGGTGATTCCCGAACAGTCCTCCCGGGAAATCAGTTCTTCCCGAAGCTTTCCTCTTCCCTGTTCTTCGCCGCCCTCTCCTGAGGCCAGGGCCTCTTCCAACCGCTCTAAGAGCTTGAAAAAATCACTTTTGGGAACGGGCTTCAGTAAATAATCAAACACCTGGAGTTTGATGGATTCATAGGCATATTCGAAATAATCATACCCGGTGATCATCACCAGCAGGGACTCCGGGGAAGTTTCCCGAATCTGCTTTGCCAAGAACAGACCGTTTGCCCCGCCCAGTCGGATATCCAGAAAACACACCTCCGGTTGCTGGTCTTTAATGGCCTCCAGGGCCTCCTCCGCCGTAGCAAACTCCCCTACCACTTCAAAGGGGGCGCCGTATTCTTTTATCCAACGGCAAAAGCCTCGACGGATTTTTCCTTCGTCCTCTACGATTAACACTTTTTTCATTCCTGATCCTCTCCCTTTAGACAATACGTAACCTGTACCTCGGTACCCCGGGGTTTTCCCTGACGGTACACCGGTGCAATGGACACCCCGTAGTCTTTTCCGCAGATCTGTTTGATTCGATGATTAATCCAATAAAGGCCGAAGCCGATGGCCTCTCCCGGACTCCGGTTTTCCTCCAGGGCTTGTTGAATGGTGGCTCTTCGGTCTTCCGTAAGCCCTTTTCCGTTATCCTTTACTGTGATTCGAAGGCCTTCCTCTGTTTTTTCCAACCTTACGGAAAGAAAGCACCGCTCCCGGTTTTCCAGAAGTTTGCTGTGATTAATCGCATTTTCCGCCAGTGGCTGTAGGATAATCTTCGGCACCGATTCCTTCAGCAACCCCTCATCATAGGATATATCATAGTCCAAAAGCTCTTCATAACGGGCTTCCTGTATCCGAAGGTAACTCTCCAGATGGGTCAGCTCCTCTTCTAGGGTTACGAATTTCTTTCCCTGATTAAAGCCGATTCGAAAATATTCACTAAGGGCCTCAATCAGCTCCTCCACTTCATGGGCCTCGTATTCCCCGGCGGACCAGCGGATGGTATCCAAGGTATTGTAGAGAAAATGGGGTTTGACCTGTTCCTGAAGCAGTCGGTAGTCCGCCTCCTGTTTTTCCGAATAGATCCGATCCAAATCCTTGAGCATTCGATTAAAGTATCCTCCCAACTGATTGATTTCATCCCGTCCACCGACGGCAAAGCGGACCTGGGTGTCTCCCCTTTGGACTTTTTCCATGAGCTTTTGCAGTTTTCGTACCGGGTACACGATGGATTTGATCAGTACGAACAATAAAATCAGCAGCACGGCGGCCACAAGCATGCCGATCATCACGGCTCGGTATTGCAGTCGCCAAAGCCCTTCGGTCATCTGTTCCTGTTTCACTTCAAACATTAAGCTCCAGGAGGATGCGGGATTCACGGCGGTGTCAAACACCTGAACTTCTTCCCTCCCACCGCCGATGGGATCCCGGGTGCCGATGCCCCGGCCTTCTCCGTCAATGATTGTACCCTGCCCTTCATAAAGCTTAATGTCCCGGGCGATTCCATGGATTTTTCCCAGATCAATGGCCGCGGAAACGTAGGCGATTTCCCGGGAGGCCTCTCCCTTTACTTCATAAAGGATCACCACGATGTTTTCCTCATTGGCCTGGGACTCGATGGGCTGACTGATCACATAGCTCCGCTCTTCCCCTTCAATCCTTTGATAGTATTCCCGGTCTCCTATGGAAAAACAGGCTCCGTTGGTAATACAGGCATCTCCCTGAGGGCTGATCAGACCTAGGGATTCATATACATCGGAACGTTCCTGTTGTTGTTCTGTAAGAAAAGCCAGGGCCTCCTCCCGGTCCAAATCAAAGTATTGGATGTTTCGGGCATAGCCGTGGACTTCTTCCAAGCGTGTCTCGAACCAGGCATCGATTTGCTCCCCTTTGGCATCCACCAATTGCTGGGTTAAGTTTTCCGTTAGGGGAATCACTTCCTGGGTCATCTCCTGATGAATCAGCCCCAACAACAGTATGAACAGGGTGATAAAAGCAATTCCCACCGCCAGCAGGATCTTAAAGCCGATGCTTTGTTTCATTTTTCATCCCTCTTTCGTAAAATCAATCGTTTTCCATCCGAGTTTATTGGGTTATCTTTGGATTATCCAATATTTTCACAGCGCCACTTATCATGGATGGTTTACACTACCCCAATAATAATTTTCATAGTAATAATGATTTTTCCACTAAGGAAGTGGTTTTTCATGATTCCTCTTGCTACTATTTTAACATACTTTTAAAAATCGGCCATTATGTAAAAGAAACCAGCCTTCCGATGAAACACCGGAAGGTTGGTTGAGGGTTTATTATTCTTGTGCTGCATTTTCTCCTGCGATACGACCGAATACCAAAATATCCGTAATGGCATTGCCGCCCAAGCGATTGGCTCCGTGAATGCCTCCGGTAACCTCTCCCGCGGCATAAAGGCCTTTGATCGGTTCATCATTCACATCCAGGACTTCCGCATTTTCGTTGATCTTAATGCCTCCCATGGTATGATGCACAGCCGGTACCACCTTTTGCATATAGAAGGGACCCTCTTCAATGGTTCGCTGGCTTCCGGTCTTTTCAATGTGGATTTCCTCTCCGTTTTCCACATAGGCATTGTACGCTTCTAAGGTTTCGATGAAGGTTTCTTCCTCCACGTCAAATTTCGCCGCTAACTCCCCTAAGTCATCACTTTTATAGATCAAATCATTATCCTTGAGATTTTGAAACTCTTTTTCGTGAAGGGAAGTCATATTGCCTACCTCTTCAATTTCCTGTCCCCAGATAAGATAGGCCTGCTGATCGGTTTGATTCAAAATTTCCTGGGAAATGGTGTCCCGTCTTCCCATTTCATCGATGAAGCGCTCCCCTTCCTGATTTACCAGAATCGCTCCGTCGAATCGGGAATTGGCCACATAGGAGATTACACCGGTTTGAGGGTTACAGGTGGGATAGGTTTGAATTTCCTCCATGTCCACAAAGTTCGCTTCGATCTCTTCCGCCATGGAGATTCCGTCCCCTGTTGTGGCGGGTACCACCGTAGTCATGTAACGATCGTCATATTCTTCGTTAAAGGACTGGCGCATTTCCAAGTTATCGCCGAAACCGCCGGTGGCCACCACCACGCCTCGGTTTGCGTGAAAGGTCAGCTCCTGCTCCGCTTCATTTTGGGCTTTTACCTCCGTGACTCTTCCCTGGTCGTCCATAACCAGTTCCGTGGCCTCCGTGGCGGTCTTGATGCTTACTCCCAGGTCCAGGGCCTTTTCCTCAAGCTTTTCAATGAGCTCCACCCCTTTGTTGCCGTCGGCGATCAGAGCTCTCGGTACGGAATGGCCACCGAACTGTTGCAGTCGGTCGGAAATAAAGTCCACTCCGATCTCCTCTTGCAACCACTGAGTTACTCCTTGGGCTTCTTCCGCCATAATTCGGACCAGTTCTTCATCGTTTTGATAATCTCCTCCGGATAGGGTGTCCTCCATAAACTGCTCCACACTGTCTTCCACTTCATTGCGTTCCTGTTGTTCCGTATTCGGTGCGTTCAAGCCTCCACCGGAAACCAGGGTGTTTCCTCCCAGGGCGTGCATCTTTTCCAGCAACACCACGTCGGCGCCGTTGGCCTGGGCTTCGATTGCCGCCGACAGACCGGCTCCGCCGCCGCCGATGACAATCACATCATAGGTCTCTTCCAGGCTTTCCGCTTCC
>CAZTIJ010000052.1:0-11756 GCA_964613365.1 uncultured Clostridiaceae bacterium
GTTGATCATAAATGATATGGAAAAGGAGTATCATAAATACGTCAAAAAAAGCGCCTCCAGTGTGGGGAAACCATCGAAGTCGGCGGTGTATATCCCTCTTAAAGTAGAAGAAAAACTCATCGGCTTGCTAACCGTTCAGTCCAGAGAAGAAAACTCTTATTCCGACAAAAGTTTACTGGCTTTAAAAACCCTGGCTTCCTATCTTGCTATTGCTATCAACAATGCACAGAAATCCTATGATTTAAAAAATGAAATAAAAAATCGGAAAAGGGCACAACAAGGGTTACAGGTATTGAATAAGAAGTTACAGCGACTATCGAACAATGACGGATTAACAAAAGTAGCTAATCGAAGGTATTTGGATTACCAACTGGGGAAAGACTGGGAAAAAGCCCTTAAGCAGGACCAAAAAATATCATTGATGCTTCTGGATATTGACTATTTTAAGGAATACAATGATTATTACGGACACTTAAAAGGGGACGAGGTATTGAAAAAGATTGCAGGAATTATGACCCGAGTCTTTGAAAAAGAGTCAACGGAAGAGACCATCGCACGTTATGGAGGGGATGAGTTCATGGTGGTCTTACCGGAAGTTGATCTAAAAAAAGGGAAGGAAATTGCCGAGAAAATTATGAAGGAAATGGCTAAGGAAGAAATCCCACATGAGGAGAATCCGATGCTTAATCGGGTGTCTCTTTCCATCGGAATCGCTATGGGGATTCCGGAAACCACTAAGTACACAACATTAGTAAATAAAGCGGACCAAGCGTTATATAAAGCAAAGCGAAACGGACGAAACCGCATCGGTGTCATCGAACAACTTAATTAGGTCGGACGTTGGCAAAAGCGCCTTAAGAATGGTAGTTTCCACCTTCCCGCGGTTCCATTTTCTTAGCTTTTCATGAAATCTCTGAGATAGGCGAAGGGATTTTATCAGTAAGTAAAAAAAAACATTATTTTGCATGTGTATTTTTCACCGACGCACAAAGTCTCCAGGTGTACTGCCGGTTTTACTCATAGGCGTTGCATCAATTGATAAATAAACAAAACATACAATACGGGAAGGGGATTTCAATGAATGATAAAAAAAAGTTCTCCTATGCAAAAATATGGTGGATCGGTTTCGGGTTTCTTGGTGTACAGTTGGCATTTACCCGCTACAACGCATTTCTTCCTCTGATGTATCGGGAATTTTTTGCTTCCCGGGCGGTTGTAGGGCTTTTAATGGGTACGGACAACTTGATCGGTTTATTATTGATCCCCATTATAGGAGCCTGGTCGGATCAGATGGATTCTCCTTGGGGGCGGCGGCTGCCTTTTATTTTAGTGGCCATTCCCATTGCAGCCCTTACCCATTTTGCCATTCCCCTGGTTTCCTCGGTATTATTTTTATTAATTATTACGGAAATATTGTTCACCGCCGCCATGCATTCCTATCGTGGTCCGATTATATCTCTTATGCCGGACCATACACCTCCTGAGAAACGCTCCACGGCCAATGGAATCATCAATTTGATGGGAGGAATCGGGACGCTGATCAGTTTTGGTATTTTGTCTTTATTGTACGATGTGGATCCCAGGCTGACCTTTGGGATCGGTGGCTTAGTTCTACTACTGAGCCTGGCAGTCGTTTGGTGGAAGGTGGATCGCCATCCCCCTTACGTAGACAATGCACCCCGCTCCTCCACAAATCCGATTAAAGACGCGGCAAAAGGAATACGAAATCTATTAAAGCCCGGTTACATCGGTCAATTTCTGATTTTATTGGCAATGCTCACATACTTCATTGGTTATGCCGGGCTCAATGCCATGTTTCCCATTTACGGAGTGGAGACTCTAGGGCTGACAGAAGGAAGGGCGAACTTCATCTTAACTTCCTTTGCAGGATCTTTTTTGGTGTTTGCCATCTTTGCCGGATTTATCGGTACAAAAATCGGAAAAATCCCTACTATGCTTTGGGGACTTCTCCTCGTACCGGTGTTATTTCTGCTCGCCATTCCTGTACGGACCCCCATAGTGATTGCAGGCATCTTTGTTCTGGGAGGCTTAGGATGGGCCTTGGTCAATGTTCAGGCAATGCCCTTAATTGCTGATCTAGGTGGTAGGGATAGGGTGGGTTTTTATATTGGCCTTTACTATGTGTTTACCATGATCGGTCAGATGACCGGCCCCTTTATGCTGGGACTCGCCATGGATCTTATAGGGAATGAAGGAATGTTCATCGGTGGTGCGGTATTTTATTTTATTGCCTATGTTTTGATGAAAAGCGGCGCGAAAAGGCTCAACGCCAGTCCGGTGGAGATTGCCCGTCAGGCACAAACGGATCCTTAGAGCCCAGTGTACTGGTCGAACCTCAAAAGCCAAAGGAGGGGATTGTAATGTATGATGTTGCCATTATTGGAGGGGGAGTAATCGGGGCCTCCATCGCCCGGGAACTTTCAAAGTATTATGGAAAACTGATTCTTATAGAAAAAGAAAACGATGTCTCGTTGGGTGCTACAAAGGCAAATAGTGGAATCATCCACGGAGCCTATGCTACGGAATATGGGACCCTAAAAGGAAGTCTTGCTGCAAAAGGAAATCTTATGTTTGAACAGTTGAACGAAGAGCTGAATTTTGGTTATCGGAAAACAGGTGCCTTGGTAGTGGGTTTCAATGAAGAGGATGAAAACAAGATTCGAAGATTATATGATAATGGAAAGAAATACGGAGAAAATGATTCAGACCTTCAAATGATCGGTCCTGAAACCTTACAGAACCTTGAACCTCATATCAATGAGGATGTAACAGTAGCACTGCACAGTAAGAACGTGGGAGTTGCCTCGCCTTACGAGTTGACCATCGCCCTTGTGGAAAATGCTTTGAGTAACGGTGTCGAGATTTTGTTAGGACAGGAAGTACAGGGAGTTCAGCGACAGAATGGGGAATTCACTATTCAAACAAATGACCACACTGTGAATACAAGGTATGTAGTAAATGCTGCAGGCCTTAACAGTGACTCGGTGGCAAAAATGGCAGGAACGGATGATTACAATATTATTCCCAGGAGAGGTCAATATATTCTTTTCGGTAAAGATCAGGGACATTTGGTGAATCGTGTTATCTTTCAAGTCCCCACAGACAAAGGGAAGGGGATTCTTGTCACCACTACTTTTCACGGGAACTTTATGATTGGACCAAACGCTGAAGAAGTGAATGATCGGACCGATGTCTCCACTACCAAGAAAAGCCTTGAATACATCATAAAAAATGCAAGACGTTCCATCCCTGATTTTAAACTGAACAGGGCCATTACAACCTATTCAGGAATTCGGGCATCAGTGAAGGAAAAAGATTTTATCATTGAGGGACAACGGGTAAAGGGCATGATCAACCTTATTGGAATCGATTCTCCAGGCCTTACAGCAGCTCCCGCAATTGGTCAAAGAGTAATTGAGATGCTTAAGGAGCAGGGACTTGCCCTAATAGAGAAGACATCTTTTCAGCCATATAGACCCCCTTTAGTCCACGAAAAGGGAGAGAAATTTAATGGATCCACGGAGCATCGGAACCCTGGAAAAAAAGTCATTTGTCGCTGTGAAACCGTTACCGAGCAGGAAATTAAAGAGAGTTTTCGGCGAGGGCTTCCTGTGGAATCCATCCAGGCGGTGAAGTTCCGAACCAGGGCCGGCATGGGTCAGTGTCAGGGGACCTTCTGTCGATCTAGGGTGAAGGAGTTGATCCGAGAGGAGCGGGGAGTATGGAAAAATGAGATCCCAATGACCAGTCATCGCAAGGAATCAAATGTGCACAAAGTGGAGATTAAGGATATTCGACAAATGAAGGTGTAGGCTATAACATACAAGTGACTAACGGGTCCTGGAAGGGGCGTGGTTGTTAGGATCTTCGTTTTTTTATTTCACCGGAATACTCATCTAAAGAATAAGGTTGACTTTAATGAAAGGAAAGCGTAGTAAAGAAGGATCAAATTTGACGTATATTTCTTTGGACATGGATGATAATTAGGGCAGGGGAGGTCAGGTGAAATATGAATTGCATCTTTTGCAGTATTGAAGCAGAGCGGGTTGTTTTAGAGAATGAGTTGGCCTTTGGAGTCATGGATAAATTTCCTGTAAGTAAGGGCCATATGCTGTTTATTCCAAAACGGCATTTTAAAATATTTTTTGAGGCTACGGAAGAGGAAATCATTGCGCTTTACCAATTGCTCCATGAAGGAAGAAAGTATCTGGACGGGAAATATCATCCCGACGGCTATAATTTAGGGGTGAATGTGGGAGAGGATGCGGGGCAGTCCATAATGCATCTGCACATCCATCTGATTCCTAGATACAAAGGCGATGTAGCGGATCCGACGGGAGGAGTTCGGTGTTTGAAAGGAAAACTCGCCTCCTTTAAAGAGTGAAAAAAGATTGGGATGCAATGGAGGTTCGAAAACAAAACAGGAGGAGGAAGGCCCAGGTTATGAAAATATACATTTCTGCCGATATTGAAGGGATTTGGGGAATAGTATCGAGAAAACAGATTGGGGGAGAGAGCTCCGATTATCAAAGGGCACGAAAGTTGATGACGGAGGAAGTGAATCTAATTTCTAAATACTTATGGGAAAATGGCGCGAAGGAAATTGTGGTGAATGATTCCCATGGACCTATGGATAATATTTTGATAGAAGATCTGGACCCTAAAGTGGAACTGATAAGCGGTTACCCCAAGGTCCATAGCATGATGGAGGGGTTGGACGAAAGTTTCGACGGAGTGTTGCTCATCGGATACCATCCCAAAGCAGGAACGGAAAAAGGGATTTTTGACCATACATACTCAGGACGGGTAGTGGGCTCGATTAAATTAGACCATCAAGAGATGGGAGAAATAGGTCTGAATGCCAGATTGGCCGCACATTATGGGGTGCCGGTGATTTTGGTTTCCGGAGATGAAAAGGCCTGCGAAAGTGTGAAAGAAGAACTCGGAGAGATCGAAACCGTAGCGGTGAAAACCGCTTTGTCCCGTTACTGTGCTAAAAATCTGCCTTATGAAACCATAAAGAAAAACTATAAAATCTCGGTGAAAAAGGCTCTGGAGTCTATAGATTTTACCGAACCTATATCGATAGCCGCTAAACCGCTAATCGAGATTAAATTTCAGCAGAGTGTGATGGCAGAGTTGGTCGAAAATATTCCCGGGATAGTTAAAACCGCTGAAGGAACGCTCACTTATCAAGCGGTGGATATGCCGGATATGTACCGGGTGATGCGAAGCGCCATAACCTTGGCTTCTACCGCATTGTAATAACAAATGGAAGTAGGATTGACAAAAATGACTACAGAGCAAAAGATCTGTAACTGAAAAACAGGAGGTTATTATGACAGAAGAATTGAGCTGGTTAAAAGATATATACATCAGCCATAGAGGCTACCATTCTGCCGATAAGGCTCCGGAAAACTCCATGGCGGCCTTTTCTCGGGCGTTGGAAGAGGGCTTTGGTATCGAGCTGGATATTCATTTAACAAAAGACCAACAAGTGGTGGTATTTCATGATGATAATTTAGAGCGAATGACAGGATGCTCTAAGAAAGTAATGGATTGTACCTGGGAAGAACTACGAGGCCTTACACTGTTGAGTACTGAAGAGCGGATCCCGTTGTTAAAGGAGGTCCTAGCCTTAATTGAAGGCAGAGTTCCTTTGTTGATTGAAATAAAAAATCGGGGAGAAGTAGGACGGTTGGAGGAAAAAACCGATGAAATACTAAGGGGGTATAAGGGGAAATTCGCTATACAATCCTTTAACCCCTATTCCGTCGGATGGTTTAAAGAACATTCTCCTGGGATTATCCGAGGACAGTTATCCGGCCTGTTTAAAGAGGAGAACTTGGCAATTTATAAAAAATTCTTACTGAAAAATTTATTGATGAATCATGTCAGCGAACCTCATTTTATAAACTATGATATCGATTATTTATCCAGACTGGCCGTTAGACGACACCGCAAAAAGGGAGGCATCCTTCTGGGGTATACCGCAAGAGATCCCGAAGCTTATAAACAGGCCTTGCAAAAGACCATCAATGTGGTATTTGAAGGTTTCAATCCTAAAGAACTGACCAAAGATGACAGCGGGAAAGAGTGACTGTCATCTTTCATACGTTATCTCGGTTTTCTTATGGAACCGTTTGAAATTCAGTTTCTTTCAAAATAGAATCCTATGCATTTTTCTCGCCTTCATCATCACAAGGATGTTTGGAATCCTTGCCGTGACATTTTACGACCAGCTCTTCACTGCATTTGCCATCTTACGGCTTTCGCTCAGAATGTTCACAGTTCTCCTTACCCATTCTGTTTCACTTCCTTTCGAGAGCAGCTATGGTTACTATCCCTGGATTTTGAATACTTCAGCGTCAGTTTTTCCAGATCTGACAAGTTCGTAAACTCCTTGGTTGCACCTCTAAGTAATTTTCGATCTACTGAGTAGTGAGTATAACAACATCTTCGTTCTCCCTTTACAAGGCCGGCATTTCTAAGAACTTTTAAGTGTTATGATCTGCTATCGGGTTTGATCCCCTAAGGTTTTCATTATTGCGAAAAAATCATCACCTTCCCGTTTAATTAAGTGAATCTTAGTTTAGGTTATAAAATACTAACAACAAGAATCGGGAGTACGTAGCACTTCTGTTCATCAATGATAAAGCGGTACAAAGAGAAACACCTAGCATGTTTATGTTCTTTTTAGTATAATATCCTATAAAGGAAGGTGACATAATGTTAATTGAAATGGTTTTCGCCTTGGTAAATCGTTTGGGATTGATTATCATCCTTGCGGTGATCATCTCTAAAATTGGAATATTTAAACGTTTGATTATAAAAAGAAATGCCAGCAAAAAAGACAAACTGATCCTTGCGGCCGTATTCGGTCTGATCGGCGTTCTTGGAACATACTCCAGTGTCCCCGTGAACGGAGCTCTTGCAAACACCCGAGTGGTAGGGGTGATGGTAGGTGCTTTACTGGGGGGGCCTCTGGTAGGTCTTGGTGCCGCTATTATCGCCGGAGGTCATCGATTCTTGATTGACATTGGAGGGTTCACCGCCGTTGCCTGTGGAATTTCCACAATAGTGGAAGGACTGATGGGAGGATATTTTTACTATTATCTACGGGATAAAAAGCAGAAATGGAAATATGCTCTTGGTTTCGGAATGCTTGCAGAAGTTGTACAGATGGCCATTATACTTCTGATAGCCCGTCCCTTTGCCGATGCTTTGGCCCTGGTACAGATCATTCTAATACCCATGGTATTTGTTAATGCCATAGGAATTGCCCTTTTTGTAGGGATTTTGGAGAATATTTATAATGAACAGGAGCGAATTGCAGCAGGACAAGCGGAAAAAGCCTTGAATATTGCCAACTTAACCCTGCCCTATTTTCGAAAGGGCCTAAAAGAGGATGTAGCAAAAAAGGTGGTGGAAATCATCTATGAAGATGTGGATATTGCAGCGGTTTCCATAACCGATAGAAATAAAATCCTTGCCCATATCGGAAAGGGGGCGGATCATCATCAAACGGGAGAACCGATACGAACAAGGGCTACCATGGAAGTCTTGGCCGATGGCCTGCATCGTATTACACGAGAAAAAGAGGGAATCTATTGCAGCCATGAGTCATGTCCGCTAAAAGCCGCTGTAGTGGTTCCTTTAAAGGAACAGGATATAACCGTAGGGACGTTAAAACTATACCGGGATAGGGAACAAAGCATTACCCATTTGGATGAAAAACTGGCCTTGGGACTTGGCCAGCTGTTTTCTACTCAAATTGAAGTTAGTCGGGTGGAAGCCCAGGAAAAAATGTTAGTGGATGCGGAACTACGAGCCTTACAGGCTCAAATCAATCCTCATTTTCTATTCAATGCCATTAACACGATTCAGTCTTTTATGCTTTTTGATGGGAAACGGGCAAAAGTCCTACTGAATTCCCTAGCAATACTTTTTCGGAAAAGCTTATCCACCCAAGGAGAGTTTGTGGACTTTGACCAGGAAATTTCCCACATTCAGTCTTACTTGGAGATTGAAGAGGCAAGGTTTGGTGATCGGTTGAAGGTGGAATACGATCTATACAAGAGAGACGGCGTAAGAGTACCGCCTTTGATCTTACAGCCCATCGTGGAGAATGCGGTCATTCATGGGATTTTGCCCCAGAAGGAAGGTGGCTTTGTGCGGATCTCTTCTTCTGTTAACGAAGATAATTATCTGGTTCGAATAGAAGATAACGGCACAGGCATTGAAGCCGATGAAATTCCCAAGTTATTAAAAGAGGCTTCACAAGACGGGCATCGCACTTCCGTAGGATTGATCAATATTCATAAGCGATTAACCACCCTTTATGGAGAGAACTATGGTATAAAAATTCAGAGTTCAAAAGGGGAGGGAACAGAGGTGGAAGTTCGTTTTCCCTTAGGAGCATAGGAGGTGAAGTAATGGAAATTCTAATTGTTGATGATGAAATGCCGGCACGGAAACAGTTACGTTCTTTACTTGAAGAGTTTAAGAATATGAATATCCAGGTCCAAGAAGCAAAAAGTGGTGAGGAAGCCTTAGGCTTTTTAACCAAGAAGGCCTTTGATGCGGTTTTTTTGGATATTCAGTTACAGGATATGACGGGGCTGGAAATTGCAGAGGAAATGGTTTCAAAGGAAATTTCAACAAAAATAATTTTTGTTACCGCCTATGATGAATATGCCTTAAAAGCTTTTGACTACGCCGCTGTGGATTATTTGCTGAAACCCATTGAAGAGCAACGTTTTAAAAAGACCCTACTGCGAATTGAGAAAGAGCATCATGAAAAGGAAAAGAAAACCGGAGAAAATCCTTTAACATCAGTGGAACGGATGTTAAAGGAACATCTTATACAGGAACATCGGTCGAAAAAATTGACGCTTGAGCGAGCAGATCGCTTATATGTTATGGACGTTCAGGATGTAATTTACGTTGAAACCGAAGAGGGAAATACCAAAGTGGTAACGGGTAAAGGGGATTTTTCTTCGAGTCTTACCTTAACGGAATGGGAAGCCAAATTACCGAGCCCTCCTTTTTTTCGTACCCACCGTAGTTTTCTTGTGAATCTGGAAAAGATAGAGGAAGTGGTCTCCTGGTTTAATAACTCCTTACAGATTAAAATGCAGGAGCGAGGGGAGCTGTTGATCCCTGTTAGTCGTAGCAAAACTAAGGATTTCAAGAAAAGAATGAATATCCAGAATTAGGATACGGTTCAAGGAGGGTTTTTGACCGTTTATCCCTACCTAGGAACCGATTAGCAATTAATTAAATATTCAGGAAGACTTCCTTGTATAATAGGGTTAATCAAATAATATTATATTAGGAGGTTTTTTTTATGGCATTATTGTTTATATCTATAGCAGTACTGATTTTTGGGTATGTGCTCTATGGAAAATTTGTGGAAAGAGTATTCGGTATTAAAGATGAAAGACAAACTCCTGCGGTGGAAATGGCTGATGGAGTGGATTTTATCGAAATGCCCTGGTACAAACTGTACTTGATCCAGTTTCTGAATATTGCAGGACTTGGGCCGATTTATGGAGCGGTGGCCGGTGCTCTGTGGGGACCTCAAGCCTTCATATGGATTGTTCTGGGAAGCATTTTTGCAGGAGGAGTGCATGATTATTTTTCAGGAATGCTCTCTATACGTAACGGGGGATCCAGTATTGCGGAAGTTGTAGGTAAATATCTAGGAGGAGGTGCCAAACAGTTTATGCGGGTGTTTTCTGTTGTACTGTTAGTTTTGGTAGGCACCGTTTTTATGACAGGCCCCTCCATGTTGCTAGGGAACCTTAACTTCTTAGGCATTGCATCGACCCAGGTATGGCTAGGAATCATTTTGGCCTATTATTTTCTCGCAACGATTCTTCCGGTGGATAAGGTTATAGGAAAAATTTATCCTTTATTTGGCGCGGTACTAATTATTATGGCTATGGGAATTGCAGTGACCTTACTTGTAGGAGGATATCAACTTCCTGCCCTAACGACGGAGAATATCCACCCCGGAGGACTGTCGGTATGGCCCTTACTATTTATTACAATCGCCTGTGGGGCCATAAGTGGATTTCATGCAACCCAGTCACCGTTAATGGCCCGATGTTGCGGTAAGGAAAGTGAAGGACGGCGAGTATTTTATGGATCGATGATCTCCGAAGGAATTATTGCTTTGGTCTGGGCAGCGGCAGCAATGAGCTTCTTTTATGGAACCGATGGACTCTCGGGAGCCCTTGATGCCGGAGGGCCAGGAGCTGTAGTCTATGATGTTTCCACATCCTTGATGGGTGTTGTAGGGGGGCTGTTGGCTATGCTTGGAGTTATTGCCTGTCCCATTACTTCAGGGGATACGGCTTTTCGCAGTGCCCGTCTGGCAGTTTCCGACTTTTTAAAAAGTGATCAAAGCGTGTTGAAGAAACGTTTATTGGTGGCGCTACCCCTTTTCGTTATCGGATTCTCCTTAAGTTTGATTGATTTTAATATTATCTGGAGATACTTTGCCTGGTCAAATCAAACCCTAGCGACGGTGGTTCTATGGGCATCAGCGGCTTACCTGGTGCAAAATCAGAAGTTTCACTGGATTGCTACAGTACCGGCAACCTTTATGACCGCAGTGATTGTCACCTATATTTTACAAGCTCCGGAAGGTTTCCAATTGGGAACCGCGATTTCCTATCCAATAGGAATTGCCGCCGCCGTCCTTGCTTTAGGATGGTTTATGCTAAAGGGGCAAAAACATAAAGTTAAAGAAGTTCTAGAAGGCTAAGAAACTAAAGAAGCATAGGAACCAAAGAGAACGGAGGTGTTTGAGTTATGATGACTCAAACACCTCCGTTCTCTTTGGTTCAGTCGTTGGTTTAGCCTTGGGACGGTTGCTTTTTTGTTGAAAAAACTCATGGGTAATATTATAAAAGGGAAGCAGTAAACATAAAAAAGCAAAGGGCAAATAACGAAAGGTACTGATACCGATGATCGATACAATGGCAATGGCATTTACATTCCAAGGGATTAAGGGTACGGTTACTACCCCGGTATCTCCCAAGGTTCGGGAAAGATTCAGCTTGGTTAGTCCTTTTTCTTCGAAGGTCTCCGTTAAAAACCTACCGGGGATAATAATTGCAAGACTTTGATTGCAGGTCACAAGATTAATACAAAAAGCCAGCAGGGAGGTTTTAGCTGTTAATTGTCCTGGAGTTTTCACCATGTTAGAAAAGCTTTGGATCAGGGGTTTGATCCCGCCGGAATGTTCCAGAATCCCGCTAAATCCTGTGGAAAATACAATGACAAAGATCACATTGGTCATGGATAAAAAGCCCCCGCCGGAAATGACACTGTGTAGTTCCTCACTTTCTGGATGAAAACCGTAGAAAATAATTCTAAGTAGTTCTGGGATCTCCACAGTGCCCTTGAGTAAAATTAAAATAAGGGTTGCAATAATGCTAAGGACCATGCCATAGACAATTTTCACTTTCATCAGGGCAAGCAGGGTTAACACAAATACCGGCAGTAAACTCATAAGACCCAAATTAAAACTGCTGTCCAACAGGTTGCGTATAACTGATATTTTCTCAACATGGGCATTGTCCACATCATATCCTCCGCCGATAAAACCGTAAAGAACGGCGGAAAGAAGAATCACCGGGGCGATGGTTTTAAGGCCGGTCCGGATATTATCGACGACCAGGGTACCGGTCAGTGCGGCGCCAACCGCGGGGACGTGTGCGAAG
>CAZTIJ010000053.1:0-8275 GCA_964613365.1 uncultured Clostridiaceae bacterium
GGATTTAATATAAAATAACAAAGGATTGGGAATCGCAGTTTTCCTTGGACAAAAAAATCCCCCGAAAGGCAAATTAGCCAATGGGGGGATTGAGGGTCTTTCTTATAAAAGTTTTTTGATTTCATCGGGCTTTAATACCTTACCGCTGCTTTTTACTTTCCCGTCGATGACCAATCCCGGAGTGCTCATGACTCCGTACTCCATAATGGATTTCATATCCTCCACTTTTTCGATGGTGGCTTCAATCCCTGCAGCTTTCACCGCTTCTTGTGCATTTTCTTCAAGCTTTTTGCACTTTTTGCATCCTGTACCCAAAATTTCAATTTTCATGATACCGCCTCCTTTATTATATTATAATTTATTTGGTGCAATCTTTGCAATAATTACGGGTTTAGTAGTTTCCAACTAATTTAGAGGAACAATAGTCACCAGGGACAGCAAACAGCAATGATGCACTTCGGTGGATCCATCCTCTTGTATTGAAAAATAATAAACATATTAGTATATAATTATCATAATTAGGAAAGACTTTTTTGTCAATGGATATTTAGTTGATTCCGTAAGAAAGCACAGCTCCCATATGATAAAGGGTAAGAGTTGTTTTTTTATTTTGCAGGATTTTATTAAGAAATGTAGAATATAATGTAGAGAGACTACGGTTAGAAATGAATTGTTCACAAAATCCTAACCGAAAGAGGTGAAAATATGAAGCTGAAAATCGGATTTATCGGAGCAAAGGATACCCTGAAGATTTTAGAAAAGGTAGCGAAGGAGTATCAGCAGGAGTTTGATCCCGTCATTGCTCCCTATGAAAAAAAAGAAGAAACCCCGGAAATTGTGAGTCGCTATATTAATAGGGTGGATGCCATTATTTTTTCCGGTCAGATGCCCTATAAAATTGCAAGAAAGCACCGGGAGTTTACGATTCCCGTATTATATATGCCCCATCGAGGAACCAGTATTTATCAGGTGCTATGGAAGATGAAGATCGACGGAAAGAACTTGGAGAAAGCAAGCTTTGACAATGTATCGGAAAAGGAAATCAAGGAGATCTACGGGGATTTGGAAATCCCATGTACCCACATCCATGTAAAAGAATATCAGGAAGACTTGAGTTATGAGGAATGGGCAAAACATCATAAAGCATTATTTGATCAAGGAAAAATTGAAACCGTGGTCACCTGCCTTCGAGAAACCGCAGAGATCCTGAATAAGATGAGGATTCCGGTTTATCGGGTACTGGTTACAAAACCCCTTGCCCGACAGGTAATCGAATCCGCCCTTTACGAAGCAAAGAGCAGAAAGCTTCGACGGAATCAGTTAGCGGTGGTAGTGGTTAAGATTGATGATTTTAAGAAAAAAACAGAAAATTTTCCGTCGGAGTACGGTGCACAAAAGCTGAAGCTGGACTTTCAGCGGCTTCTATTGGATTATGCAGAGGAGACCAAGGGAGCCATTTTTACCATGGGTAGCGATGAGTTTTTAATATTTACCACCGGGGGAGCCCTGGAAATCTCCACCGACGGTTTTCAAAACAGTCCCCTCATGGAAAGGATCCGACGGGAGATGACCCTTCGGACAAGTATCGGGGTGGGCTTCGGAAACACGGCTTACGATGCGGAACATAATGGTAGGGTGGCCCTGGCCCATGCCGGGGATCATGGGGGAGACTGTGTATTTTTGGCGGATCAGGATCATAATCTGACCGGACCCTTAGGACAGGATAATCAACTGGAGTATGCCCTGGTATCCTCCGATGAACAGGTCCTTAAAATTGCCGAGACTACGGGACTTAGCGGGAAAAACATCAACCGCTTGGCAGCAATGGTGAGCAAACAGGGAAGTCGGGTATCCGCCAGGGAAGTGGCCTATTATCTGCAAATGACCGATCGAAGTGCCCGGAGAATTCTCGGTATATTGGCGGAGAAAGGTTATGGCAAAATTGTAGGGGAGGAAAGTGAAGGAAAGGGGCGGCCGAAAAAGATTTATGAACTGGATTTACAATAAAGAATAGGGCAGCATCTTGGGAGGGGCAACCCTCTTTTTTTTGTTCTTGTTTCATTGGGGACAAGGATCCGTAAGTAACGAAGAAATAATAAATATAAAAAAATTAATTTATATTGCAGGAGATTTGGAAAGGGACCTAGAAGTGTATTAAGAGACATTTCCGAAAGAAGTCCGTAAATAAATACGGGAACCCTTTTTGAGGTTTTTGGAGTCAGTACGAAATTTTCATCACAACAGTTTGTCATTACAAAGGAGGAAAAAGGATGATTCAAGAAGAGCGTTTGTGGGATCATTTAATGTCCCTGGCAAAAATCGGGGCTTCAAAGGATCCGGCGGAAGGCATTACAAGACTTGCCTTAACCAAGGAGGATGACGATGCAAAAGCTTTGGTTGCAAAGTTTATGGAAGC
This sequence comes from uncultured Clostridiaceae bacterium, assembly GCA_964613365.1. Lineage (GTDB taxonomy): Bacteria > Bacillota > Clostridia > Peptostreptococcales > T1SED10-28 > Isachenkonia. Next base: position 2,417 of record CAZTIJ010000053.1, read on the forward strand.
GGCGGGTCTAACCGTTAGAGAAGATCAAGTCGGCAATCTGATTGGGCAAAGACCGGGAAAATATCCGGATCAACCGGGAATTATGATCGGTTCCCATATTGATACCGTATTTCAGGGAGGGAAATTTGATGGAGCCCTGGGGGTGTTGGCAGGAGTGGAGGTTGCCCATACGCTTCAAGAGGAAAATCATCAACTGAACCGGAATTTAGAGGTAGTGGCTTTTACCGATGAGGAGGGAGCCCGTTTCAGTACCGGGATGCTGGGAAGCCGGGCCATGACCGGAAAACTGGAAAAAGACCTCTTGGAAAAGCAGGATAAAGAAGGGATTTTTTATCGGACTGCCATGGAAGAAAAGGGATACGAACCTGAAAAAATTCATGAAGTGAAACGGAAAAAGGGAAGTATTGCCGCCTATCTGGAGCTCCATATCGAACAGGCGGTCCAGTTGGAGCGAAGGAAAGTGCCCGTGGGTATCGTTACGGGGATTGCGGGACCAAGATGGCACCGTTTTACGGTCAGGGGAGAATCCGGTCATGCGGGCAGTACCCCGATGAACATGCGAAGGGATCCGATGTCGGCATCCATTCGACTTATTCAGGAGATTGAATACATTGTATCCAAAAGAAGAAATACCGTGGGAACCGTAGGGCAAATAAAAGCCAACCCCGGCGGCATTAATATTATTCCCAAGGAAGTAATTTTCACACTGGACCTTCGAGACTCCATAGATGGAGAAAGGATGGCAGCGGAGAACGAGATCAAAGAGAAAGCGACACAACTGGAACGAGAGTTCGGCGTGGAAATTGAAACAGAGCTTTTGCATAATTTGGATCCGGTCCTCTGTGATGAGCAAATTGTGGATACGGCGGAGGCCTCTGCCAAGGAGTTAGGCATCGATTCGTTGCGGATGGTCAGCGGTGCCGCCCACGATGCCATGAATATGGCTTCCATCACTTCCATAGGAATGCTTTTTATACCGTCATACAAGGGCCTCAGTCATCGCCCCGATGAATGGAGTGACAAAAAAGACTGTGGAAAGGGAGGGAAGGTGCTTTATCAAACGGTGAAAAATCTTGACCGGAAATTATAACTTTTTTTCATATGTGGGCTATGGGGTAAGAAAGGGGATGAAATTCTAGGTAGGTCAACGAATATAGGAGGTGTATCGATGTTACAAGAAAAAGTTACCGCATATCGTCGGGATTTTCATAAGTATGCGGAGTCCGGTTGGCGGGAATTTCGAACCACCGCAAAAGTGGTGGAAGTATTACGAAACTTAGGCTACGAAGTGGACTTCGGAAAGCAGGTAATTTACCGGGATTCGGTCATGGGTAGAGAAGAGGAGGATGGGATCAAACTCCAGATGAAACGGGCCGTAAACCAGGGGGCGGATCCCCGCCTTGTGGAGGAAATGGAAGGCTATACCGGAGCTGTAGCCACACTGGATACCGGTCGGCCGGGACCGGTAATCGCACTACGGTTTGATATAGACGCCAACGATGTTGTTGAACGGAAGGACGACGGCCATCGCCCTCAAAGGGAAGGATTTCGGTCGGTCAATGATGGTATGATGCATGCCTGTGGCCATGACGGTCATACGGCCATGGGTCTTGGATTGGCGGAGGTACTGATCAAAGAGAAAGATGCTTTATCGGGAAGGATAAAACTCATTTTTCAACCGGCGGAGGAAGGGGTTCGCGGAGCCAAGGCCATGGTGGACAAAGGAGTTTTAGAGGAAGTGGAGTATTTTCTTAGCGGTCATCTGGGTTTTAATCTGGATACGGGAATGTTTGCCCCGAGAACCGAAGGATTTCTGTCCACCACGAAGCTGGATGTGGAGTTTATGGGAAAAGGAGCCCATGCCGGAAGCAATCCCGAAGAAGGGAAGAATGCTTTGCTTGCTGCAGCCACGGCTGCACTGAACCTTCACAGTATTCCGCCGAATAGTGAGGGGGTGACCCGGATTAATGTGGGGATACTGGAAGCCGGAGAAGGGCGAAACGTGGTTCCCCCAAAAGCGCTGTTGAAGTTGGAAACCCGGGGAGAAACCGCTGCTTTAAACACCTATATGTATCAAAAGGCCGTAACCATTATGGAAAGTGCCGCAGCGATGTATGGTAATCGGATTGGCTTTAAGAAGATGGGAGAAGCCATTACCGTAAACTGTGATCAAACCCTTGTAAACTGGGTGAGAGAGGCGGCAGAAAATCTTTCGGATATTGAACAGATTATGGATTTTAAGCATTTAGGAGGCAGTGAAGATGCTACGTTTATGATGAAAGCCGTGCAGGACCAGGGTGGCTTGGCAACCTATGTTTTCTTTGGTGCCAACACCGCAGCTGGGCATCATAATGAAGGCTTTGACTTTGATGAAGAGGTATTATTAAAAGGCATACGCCTTTATCACAGAATCATTGAAACCATTACACAAAAATATATGTCATAAAGAGCAGTTTATTTGTCAATGAAGGCTATTATACGACAGTAATTTTTAGGAGGTATGAACATGAGTGAACAAGTGGAAAAGAAAACGTTCTTCAGCCGTTTCCTGGATTTTGTGGAACGGTCGGGAAATAAACTTCCCCACCCTTTCATTTTATTTGTTATTCTCTGTCTTGTGGTGATCGGTGTTTCCTTTGCAACCAATATGTTGGGTGTTTCGGTGCTGCATCCGGTCACCGAAGAGGTGATCGAGGCGAGGAGCCTCTTATCCGTTGAAGGGGTTCAATGGATGGTACTGAATTTAATTGACAACTTCACCGGGTTTGCTCCCCTGGGTCTGGTTCTGACCATGGTTCTGGGAATCGGACTGGCGGAAAAGGTAGGATTTATGTCGGCCTTTATGAAAAAAGTAATGCTGGGAGCACCGGAGAAGTTATTGTTGATGTCCGTATTTTTCATAGGCATCATCGGTAATGTTGCTTCCGATGCTGCGGTGATCATTGTGCCCCCCTTAGCCGGCGCCCTGTTTTACGGAACAAAACGAAATCCCCTGGTGGGAATTGCTGCCGGGTACGCTGCAGCCTGTGCAGGTTTTACGGCGAATATCGTCATCGCCGGAACCGATGCTCTGTTGGCGGGGATTACCCAAGAAGCGGCTCAAACCATGGAACCGGGGATCGAAATTTCTCCGGCGGTGAACTATTACTTTATGATCGTATCAACTTTTGTTCTGACTATAGCAGGTGCCTATGTAACCAAGAAATTTGTAGAACCCCAGGCCGGGGAATACATCCCAAAGGAAGGATTTGAACTGGATAAAGAGGAGTTTACCGTGTCGGATACTGAATCGAAGGGAGTGGTGCGGGCCGGAATTGCCACCCTCATATATTGGGGACTGATCGTAGTGATGATGATTCCTCAAAATTCCCCTTTCAGAGGAGAAGGAGGGACCATCGTACCCTCGCCTTTCTTAAGCGGGATCGTACCCTTTATTCTTTTCTGGTTTATTCTTGTGGGGATTGTTTACGGGAAAACCGTGGGTACCATTAAAGAAAACGCCGATGTTCCAAAATACATGACAAAAGCCATGGAGGGCATGGCGGGGTACATTGTATTGGTATTTGTCATTGCCCAGTTCGTACAATATTTTAACTGGACGAACCTAGGGATGATCTTAGCCGTAAGTTCCGCGGATATTATTGATACACTGGGAATTTCCGGACTTCCCATGGTTATCGGAGTACTGTTGGTAAGCACAGTGGTGAATCTGTTTATCGGAAGCGGATCGGCAAAATGGGCGCTACTGTCACCGGTTTTTGTACCGATGTTTATGGTCCTGGGTTTTTCTCCGGAATATGCCCAATTAGCCTATAGGATCGGAGACTCGGTTACCAATGCTATTACTCCATTGTTTCCCTATTTTCCCATTGTCCTAGGTTTTTTTGCCAAGTATGACGAAAGCAAAGCGAAAATCGGTACGGTGATGTCCATGATCATGCCCTATACCTTAGTCTTTGGTTTGATTTGGATTGTTATGTTGGCGGTTTGGCATATTATCGGTCTGCCTTTGGGACCGGGAGGAAGCATCATGTTGTAACCATATTAAAAGAATACTCCTCAAAGGAAGGCATTTACAGTTCATTGGTAGAATCCATGCCATCAATAAAAGAACTGCGGTAGACCTGAGTATATATAGTTGGGTATTCAATTTACAAAGGAGGTTAGTGTTATGGCGGATAGGATGAAGGAGAAAGTAGAGGAAATAGAACCATGGATTATTGAACACCGAAGGACCCTACACCAAATACCGGAGCGAAGCACCCGGGAGTTTAAAACCCGGGATTATATTAAAAAGGTTTTAGAGGACCTGGGAATCGAAATACAGGAGGGGTATTACAATACCGGTGTTGTGGGCATTATCAAGGGAGGTCAGCCGGGAGGGACCCTGGGACTTCGCTTTGATATGGATGCCTTGGAAATGGAAGAAAAAGTGGATGTTCCGTTTAAATCCCGGCATGAAGGATTAATGCATGCCTGTGGCCACGACGGGCATATGGCCATGGGACTGGGGGCGGCCAAGGTTTTAAGCGCCATGAAAGAGGAGATTCATGGTACGGTCAAACTGGTTTTTCAACCGGCGGAGGAGGACGCCACCACCGGAGGCGGCGCCCAGTATATGATTAAAGACGGGGTTCTTCGGGAGGAACCGAAGATTGAGGCCATGGTTGGGATGCACATCTGGCCGAAACTGAAAATCGGAGAGGTGGGCTCAAGGGTAGGAGCCATAATGGCCGCCTCGGATCCCTTTAACGTAGAGGTGATCGGAGAAGGGGTGCATGCCTCTTTGCCCTACCTGGGTATTGACCCCGTTGTTACCGCTTCCCAGATCATTGTCAGTCTCCAGTCGGTGATCAGTCGAAACGTGGATCCTTTTGAGCAGGGGGTGGTATCCATCGGAACAGTGCACGGTGGTACCCGATACAATACCATTCCCGACATCGTTCAATTTCATGGAACGGTTCGAACCTTCAACGAAAAGACCCGCCTTAGGATCCATGATCGGATGAAAACGGTGATTGAAAAGGGAGCGGAGGCCATGGGGGCAAAGGCCAAGTTCAATTATACCTTCGGCTATCCCCCCACGATGAATGAGGAACATATGGTGGCGGTGGCAAAAAAATCCACCGAGGAGATCCTTGGCGAAGGAAAATACGTAAATGTGGAACGTCCCGCTCCGGGAGGCGAAGATTTTGCCTTCTTTAGCAAAGAAGTTCCCTCGGTTTTTCTATGGCTGGGCTACGGCGAGGAGGAAAAAGATGTCTACCCTCCACATAGCCCGTACTATGAATTCAACGAAAAAATACTGGCCATCGGCACTCAGGTGTTATGCAAAACCGCACTAAATTGGGGGAAATCCAGGAAATCCTAATAGGTTAAAACCCCCGTCTGCCTTCGAAAGCAAACGACCCCATCTGAAAAGTGTTGTTTAAGTAAGCCTAATCAAAGCGGTAAAATTAACGGCTCCAATTATTAGATGGGACGAAACACCATAAGTTCCAAAAGAAAGCTGATTAGGTAAAAAAAATTGAGGTATCAACATTAGTAACAACTGAAGGAGGCGGTAGTATGAAATTTTGTTGGAGCACACTGTATGTAAATGATATGGAGGAATCCCTGAAATTTTATGAAGAGATCATCGGACTTCCGGTAAACCAGAGGTTTAAGGCCGGTTCCGGTGTGGAAATCGCCTTTCTTGGAGAAGGAGAGACGAAGATTGAACTGATTTGTGATGACTCGAAGAAGGAAATTAACATCGATCCTGATATCTCTTGGGGTTTTCGAGTGGAATCCCTGGAGGAAACCATGAAATTTTTAGTGGATCGGGGGATCAATATCATCGCCGGACCCATTGAACCC
>CAZTIJ010000053.1:8285-11625 GCA_964613365.1 uncultured Clostridiaceae bacterium
ATATACCGGATCCTAACGGGATGAAAATCCAATTGGTGGAAGAAAAAAACATGCAGTAAAAAAAGGACCCCGGGAGGGGAAAGGATTGTATAAACTTAGGGACTCCCTTCCGGGGGTCCCTTTATTTTTTCCCTTTTATGCAACCTTTTTAGTATAATGAAGTCTAAGAAGTAATACGTCCTACATAACGGGGGGGTGCCTATGGAAGAAAAACAATTGATCATTTCCTTGAAAAAGGGAGAGGAACAGGGCTTTGAAATTTTTGTGGAACGCTACGGTGACCGCCTGTACCGAAGCCTCTATTATACATTAAAAGACGAAGCCGCCGCCCGGGATTTGGTCCAGGACACCTTTGTAAAGGTGGTTAAGCATATCAAAAACTTTAACGGCAACAGCAAACTCTATACCTGGGTTCACCGGATCGCAATCAATCAAATGAAAGACGGGTTCAAAAAAAAGCAGGAAGATGTGATGGACCTTGAGGAGTTAAACATAGGGGTAAGTCATGTGGAGTCTGAAGCCGTAAAGAATTTTCATCGGGATCAGGTGGCAAACTGTATGAAAGCAGTCCCCTTAATTTATCGTCAAGTTTTGGTACTCTTTTATTATGAGGAATTGAAAATTCGAGAAATCGCCGAGATATTGGAGGAAAAGGAAGGAACGGTGAAAAGCAAACTTCACCGGGGAAAAGTGGCCTTGAAGGAGATGTTGATAGAAAGGGAGGTTTTCCATGAAAAAGAAACCATTTGATATAGACAAAAACCGGGAGGATAAGCTTTCGAAGAATAATGATCAGGAAGGATTACAGCCCTTTGATGAAAGAATCGAGAGGGAAATGGAAGCCTCTTTGAAATCCGCTTTTCATAAAGGGGAGAAAAACCTTCAGCTTACGGAATCCTTTAAAGGTTCTTTGGTCAGCCGGATGAAAGAGGCGTCGGCGCAGGAAAAAAGTAATACTTCTGTTCAGCACACTGGGGATACCACGAAAGGTTGGGAAAAACTTTTTTCCGGGGTACGAGACTTTCTTAACCGGGAAATCGAAATTCCCTTAGTGCCGGTAATTGCGGCAGCGGTACTAATGATTGCTGTCAATATCTTTCCTTTGAACTATGAACCGAGACCGGAAGGCAGATTTATTGAGGTGGGTGGTTCCCAATTATGGATGGTTGAGGAGGAAGAAGGAGAGGCGGTGGCCTATGAACATTAAAATAAAGGTAAAAACCCTGGTATTTCTCGGTCTGGCCTTTGTCCTGATGGTTATGGTGGTGATCCCCAGAGGGAACATTGTACTGGCCCGAGTGTTGGACCGAATGGACTCTCCCTACGCCGATGCCTTTTACCAGCGTTATTTGAATCAAACCTTCGGAAGTCCCTCCTTCCGGGGCCAGCTGGAATACGCTGAAGCCTTAGTGGAGGGTTTTAGCCGTTACGGATTATTCGCCGCCCATCGGGGGGGCGTCATTGACAATCGTCCTCAGGATCTTCAGCGGGCCATCGATCTTTTAGAGGCAGGGATTGAGGATGAAGAGAACTTGAAAAATCACGAAGCCTACTTCATCCGTGGCTATCGACTATTAATGGACCTATACATCACCACAGGGGATATGGAAAGCTTTACCCGGGGTCTTGAAACCTACGACGGTAACAGCCTAGAACTTCAAGAGTTACAGCGGGTTTACAAAAGCTACTTCGAGATATACTTCGGGGATTTGGACCGGGGAGAAGCACTGCTCGATGACGCCCATCCGGCTTACCATATTCGGGAGCGGGAAACCTTACTGGCAGAGATTGCCCTTCGCCGGGGGGATGTGCCGTTGGCCAAAGTGCATTTAGAGCATGGAGAAGCGCATCGACCCGATAAATACCGCTACTTCGGCGGGACGATTTTCGGCACCGGGAGCTTTCGAAACCAGAGCCGTTGGATTGAAAAATATGAAGAAAACTTTGCCGGAGAGTATACCTTAACCGGCCGGGTAACCGTGGAGGGAGAACCAATGCCCTTTGTGGAAATATACGTTAAAGAGGGAGGAGACCATAGCTGGCAGAGCGCCGGTGAACGGATGGTGGCCATCACCGATGAAGACGGTTATTTTAGAAGTATTGGCCTTCGACGCGGCAGTTATGAGGTAGGTATGGGGGTTGACAGTAGTCGCCTTTATGATAAATACATGGCAACAATGACGGGAAGTATGGGTGAGGGTCCGCTGATGATAACCGAGGATACTCATTTGGAAATGGAGTTTCGGGCCCCGATAACCCTAAGGGAGAAGGGAAACGTTACCCTGGATGATCCCCGGGAGGCGTTTCATCTATCCTGGAAACCGGTTCCCGATGCGGCCTACTACAGAGCCTATTATCTTTTGTTCAGCAACCCGAAAGAGCACTCCGGCGGTGTGGTTCAGCAGTTTATGCATACCCGAGAAGGGGAGGAAAAAATCTTTGCCACCGAAGCCGTCTTTACCGTGGAGGGGATCAATGAAAAAGGTCGGGTAGGGATGGTCAGCTTCAGTGATGAAGACAGACTCCTTGGGCCAACGGCAGTACTGTATCCGATTTTACCGGGAATTGAATATCCGGTACTGATAAAAGCCTTCGATCATGACGGGAAAGAAATCACCTCCAGTCTTCCTCTTCGAATGGATTATGAGGGTGTACCGGGATTTAAGCTGGAGGGTGAATTATCCCAGGGGGAAGAGCTGATTTTGGATCAACGATACCCGGAAGCCATTGAGTACTATTCTCAACGTCTAGAAGATCAGGAGTCCTCTTCGAAAGCCTTAAGGACCTTGAGTTTGCTGTACCATTACGGCTGGAAGCAGGGGGAGGAAGACCGGGGGCGGGCCCTGGACTACGGAGAAGCCTATTACCGAGAAACGGGACAACCCCAAATCCTGGAGATGATTGTGGACGGGATGAGTCTTGATGAAATTGCGGACCGTCGCAATAGACTGGAAGACCTAAGGTCAAAGGTCGATGAATCGAAGGAGCCCTTTGATTTTCAGCACCTGGAGGCAAAACTGCATCTCCTGGATGAAAACTGGGAAGAGGCCCGAAAGCATTATCTTCAAAATGATAGCTACCTGTCCCGAAATGTGTTTTATCTGGATCTGCTTTTAGAAGATTACGAAAGTGCAGCGCTCCGTCTAGAGGATCCGCGATTTCATATTTATCGAATGAATCCCCTGGTGGTAAAAGACGCTTTGGAAGACATATCATCCCAAGGACTGACCTCCACGGATCGTCAAAAGGGATATGTATTCCTGGAAACCTTGATCACCAAAGGCAGTGACAAAGCCGAGAACATTTACCGGGATATTCAACACCGTATCGAAAGTGATGC
>CAZTIJ010000054.1:0-11320 GCA_964613365.1 uncultured Clostridiaceae bacterium
ACTGGCCATGGACATTTCAACAAAATACTGGGCGTATAACTATCTCAGAGATGTGGGAAGCATTCCTGTAATAGAAAACGTCTTTCATCTGACCTACGTGGAGAATCGGGGGGCGGCCTTCGGAATTTTACAGGATCAGCGCTGGATTTTTATCCTGGTAACCATTGTCACTTTATTGTTTATTCTGTGGTATTTACGACAGATGGATCCCGAGATCAAGGTCTTAAAGATCGGATTGAACCTGATTTTTGTGGGAGCCATCGGAAACCTGATTGATCGTATCTTTTTAGGGTTTGTGATTGATTTTATCGATTTTCGAATTTGGCCTGTATGGAATGTGGCGGACATGGCCATTGTGGTGGGAACCATTATTACCATCGGGGTCATCATCTTTTATGAAAAAGCCATAGAGAAGGGGCTGTAATTATGGAAAGACACGAATTTATTGTGGACTCCGAGGACGAGGGAAAGCGTCTCGATGTATTTCTGGCGGAGAATTTAGGGGAGTATAGCCGGAGCTATTTACAAAAGCTGGTTAAAGAAAAGCGGGCACTGATCAACCGGGAGCCGGGGAAGAATCGAAACCACTTGAAGGAAGGGGAGGCGGTTACCATTGAAATTCCCGAGGCGAAGCCTTTGGAAATCCAAGGGGAAAACATTCCGGTGGAGATTCTGTACGAGGACGAAGATCTTTTAGTGGTGAACAAACCCCGGGGGATGGTGGTCCATCCCGGCGCAGGCAATTATCAGGGAACCCTGGTAAACGCTTTGCTGCATCATTGCCAGGGAAAGCTCTCGTCAATCAACGGTGTTATTCGACCGGGAATCGTCCATCGAATTGATAAGGACACTTCGGGGCTTTTAATGGTGGCAAAGACCGACCGGGCCCATCGTGGCCTCCAGGAGCAACTGAAGGACAGGGAGGTAACCCGACGGTATCGGTTACTGGTCCACGGAGTGATTGAAGAGGATCAGGCAGTGATCGATGCTCCCATCGCACGATCCCCGAACAATCCGTTAAAAATGGCGGTCCGGGATGGGGGAAGATTTGCCAGAACCCATATCAGGGTCCTTAGGCGATTTGAAAAATACACTTTGCTTGAAGCCCGGCTGGAAACCGGAAGAACCCATCAGATTCGAGTTCATCTTCAGTATATCGGCCACTCCCTGGTGGGGGATCCGGTGTACGGACCGATCAAAGCCCACTTTTCCCTGGAAGGGCAGATGCTTCATGCCAAGACCTTAGGATTCATTCACCCAAGGACCGGAGAGTATCTGGAGTTTGACTCTCCCCTGCCCGAGGATTTTCAACAGGTAATCCGGGGATTAGAAAATAACGAAGCCGATGAATAGAGATAAATCAATGAAAGGGGAGGAATTCCTTGAAAAATATTCTGGATGAAAATGCAATTAAACGGTCCATCACCCGGATCTCCTATGAAATCATTGAAAAGAACAAGGGGGTGGAAAACCTGGTTCTTGTGGGCATCAAAACCCGGGGGGTTCCCCTGGCCCATCGCATTGCCAAGAGACTCTTTGAGATTGAAGGACAGCAGGTCCCCGTGGGAAAGCTGGACATTACCCTGTATCGGGACGATTTGACGGAAAAAAACAGGGATCCGGTGATCAACAGCAGTGAAGTACCGGAGGATATTCAAAAGAAAATAGTCATTCTGGTGGATGATGTGCTGTACACCGGAAGAACCACCCGGGCGGCCCTGGATGCGGTAACGGACATGGGACGGCCTGAAATCATCCAGCTGGCGGTATTGATTGACCGGGGACATCGGGAGTTGCCCATTCGGGCGGATTACGTGGGAAAAAATGTGCCCACCTCGAAAAAGGAAATCGTGAAAGTGGAACTGGCCGAGGTGGATGGCAAAGACCAGGTATCCATTATCAAGTAAGGCTAGGAAATATCGCTCCATAAAAAAAACGGCAACACCCTATGGGTGGGCCGTTTTTTTTATGGAGGTGACATTTTCCTCCAGGGCGTCCACTAAAATCGTCGAATAGTTTTCATAGATAACCATACCCGGTTTCGAGCCCTTGGGAGTTTTTACGTGCTTTCTCCGGGTATAATCCACGGAAACCTTGGTGGCATTTTGCCCCTTGCTGTAGTAAGCAGCCAGGGTTGCCGCCTCCAAAATACTTTTTTGTGAAGGCTCCCTGCCCTCCAAGAGCATAACGGTGTGGGAGCCCGGCTGGTCCTTAACGTGAAACCATAGGTCCTCCTTGCCCGCAATTTTAAAGGTGATTTTTTCGTTTTGTTTATTGTTCTTTCCCACCAGGACCGTAAGGCCTTGGGAGGTTTCAAAACTCAGGGGGCTTGAAGGGGAGGGCTTTTTCTTTTTGGTTTTTTTCTTGGATTTTAGGATTTTTTCTTCCTCCAGCTCCTCCCGGATTTCCTCAATGTCGGATAAATCCTGGGCATGGTCGATACTGGAGAGCACCCCCCGTAAATATTCAATTTCTTTTTTGGTCTGGACCTGCTGTTTTCGGACTTCGATTAGGGCATTTTTTGCTTTGTTGTACTTTTTGTAAAACTTCTGGGCGTTTTCCGAGGGAGTCATACGCACATTCAAGGGGATGGTCACGGTTTTTTGCTCCGGATCATAAAAGTTTTCCACTTCGATGTGCTGATCCCCTTTTTCTATCCTATGAAGATTGGCGGTCACCAGATCCCCCTTCAGTTTATGTTCCTCGGCATTCTCTGCGGTTTTATAATCCTTTTCCAACTTTCCGTATTTATTCACCAGCCGTTGAAGCCGTTGATTCACGGTTTTTCGAAGGTCCTGGGATTTTTGCTTTAACCGTTCCTTGTGGTCCTTGGTGTAATAGTAGTATTCCAAAACTTCACTGATTCGATCAAATTCTTTTTTATCATAAATCGAAAGATGAGTCAGGGGATAGATGCCGAAGGCTTTCGGTTTTCCCTTTTCCAGATAAACCGCCGGGGAAATAGAATGGTCCCTAAGGGTTTTAAGGAGTTTTTTGTACTCCTGGTACAGATCATAAAATCCCTCATCCCTTACGGCCGTAAGGGAAAGGTCCTCATCAAGGCCCGCCCGATGGATCAGTTCTCGGGAGATCAAGGGAGAGAATCCGATGATGTTTCCAAAGATCCCTTTAATCAGCGTGTCCTTCGGAGGGGCGGTGAGGGTGTTTTTAAACTGAGCCAGGGAATCGATGGCAAAGGGAGAGGTTTTGTCCAGGGGAGGGTGTGCATAGGAAATTCCCGGAAGGACCTGGCGAAGGCTGCTGACCTCCATTCCCACCCGTTTGATACTGTCAATGATTTTGCCGCTTTCCCCGTCCACTAATAAAATATTACTGTGCTTGCCCATCATTTCGATGATCAGTTCCTTCGGCTGTAAAATGTTCAGCTCATCGTAGGAATCGATGGTGATTTTTAACACCCGATCGAAATAGGGCTGTTCAATTCTTCGGATTCTACCGTTTTGCAGGGTTTTACGAAGGAGCATACAAAAGCCCGGGGCTTTTTTGGGGTTGGTTTTGTGAATCGTGGAAAGATGCACCCGGGGATAATTACTATGGGCGGATAACAGCAATCGATAATTATTCTTTTGGTTGCGGATCAGGAGATGGATTTCATCCTTCTCCGGTTGATGTATTTTATCCACTTTACCGTCTAAGAGCAGGTTTTCCAGTTCCGTTTTCAAACTATATAGCAGTGTGCCGTCTAGGGCCATGTTTTTTCATCCTTTCCAGTACAGGTTATGGCTTAAATATAGCATAAATCCGAAGGGAAGGCAAAAAACCCGGGGGAAACTTCTTATTTTCCCCGGAGACAAAAGGAAAGAGCAGTGGTTAAAAAAGAAAAAATTTGTTATAATGGGTGCAAGCTTAGTGTAAATAAAACAAGAAAATGAGAGGAAAATCATGAAAATCGATTTTACAAAAATTCATGGAATCGGAAACGATTTTATTATTGTCAAGGAGCAACTGGATCCTAAGAATTACGGCTACGGGGCAAAAAACATTTGTCACCGCCGTTTCGGCGTGGGAGCCGACGGCTTCATGGCGGTGGAAAAAAGCGAAAAAGCCGACGTGAAGATGGTGTATTATAATAGCGACGGGTCCCTTGCAAATATGTGCGGAAACGGTCTGCGGTGCTTTTCCAAATACGTGTTCGACAACGGGGAGGTACCGGGGAGACGTTTTACCGTGGAGACCCTGGACGGTGTCAAAACCGTGGAAGTGACCGGGATCGATGCCAATGGCCTGGCGGAAAAAATCAAGGTGGATATGGGCTGGTATCAATTGGATTTTCCTTCGAAAACCCTGGAAGTACAGGGGGAAACCCTGGAGATGGGAAGCCTTATCCTGGGGGTACCCCACGGAGTGATTTTTGAAAAATCCCTTTCTACGCAACGGTTGAAGCGTTTAGGACCCCAGGTGGAAAACCATCCTCTGTTTGAGGAAGGTACCAATGTGAATTTAGCTCAGATTCTGGATCGGGAAAATGTAAAAATCATCACCTGGGAAAGGGGCTGTGGCTATACCTTAGGCTGCGGAACGGGAATGACCTCCGTCGTGGTGTTGGGTAATCTCCTGGGAAAATTATCGAAGAAGGTAAAGGCCCATTCTCCCGGGGGGACTTTGGAAATTGAAATCTTTGACCGGGAAAAAAGAATCACCATGGAAGGCCCCGGGGAAACCATTTGTACCGGGACCTATGAGCTGAAATAAAGAAGATAGGAGGACACCCTATGTTAGTGAGTATGACTGGTTTTGGAAGGGGAGAAACCCCGGGGGGAAACAAGACCTTTTCCATAGAGGTCAAGTCTGTAAACCACCGATATTTGGATATCAACATCCGCATGCCCAAACAATTTTTAAACTTTGAAGAGGCCATGCGAAAGCGGATCAAAGAACAGGTGCGAAGAGGGAAAGTGGATGTGTTTGTAAACTACGAAACCCTGGAAGGGGCCCACGGAGAAGTAACCCTGGATTTGGAACTGGCCAAAGGCTATTATGAAAGCCTCAAAGCCCTTGGAGAACACCTGTCGATCCCCCATGAGGTAAACACCCTGTCCATCGGCCGGCTACCGGAGGTCCTTTCCTTAGAGAGCAAAGAGGAAGAGGCCTCGGTCATTGAAGAGGGACTTCACGGAGCCCTGGGTCAGGCCCTGGAACACCTCTGTGCCATGCGGAAAAACGAGGGGGAGAAAACGAAAAAGGACCTGATGCTTCGCTTGGAAGAGGTCAAGGAGTCCCTAACGATCATTGAAAACCTTGCCCCCACCCAAGTGGAACAATACCGGGAAAAGCTGATGGAACGCATCGGAGAACTGGTACAGAATCAAATCGACATCGATGAAGAAAGAATCCAAGGGGAAGTGATATTTTTTGCGGATAAAAGCAATATCAACGAAGAGGTGGTAAGGCTGAAAAGTCATGGAGACCAGTTCCATAAGACCCTGGACCACCGGGAACCTATGGGAAGAAAGCTGGATTTTATCATCCAGGAGATGAACCGGGAAATCAATACCATTGCATCGAAGTCCCACAGTGTGGAAATATCCCGGGAAGTGGTTCAGGTGAAAAGCGCTTTGGAAAAAATGCGGGAGCAGGTGCAAAACATTGAATAACTCTTCAAAGGAGGAATAGTATGAGCGGCGGATTAATCAATATCGGGTTCGGAAACATTGTGGCGGTCAACAGAATTGTTGCCATCGTCAGTCCCGAGTCGGCACCGATCAAACGAATGATCCAGGAGGCCAGGGAAAGAAGTATGCTGGTGGATGCCACCTACGGAAGACGTACCCGGGCGGTGATTGTCACGGACAGTGAACACGTAATCCTATCGGCGGTTCAGCCGGAGACCGTGGCTCAGCGCTTGGAAAATCGGGAAAAGGAAGATCAGGAGATTCCCATGGAAGTGGATATGGAAAAAGAGGAAGTCTAGTTACGGCCCTAGGGGCAATAAGAAATAATCAGAAAGAGGGATGGTATGGAAAACAGCGGTCTGTTAATTGTAATATCCGGCCCGTCGGGAGCCGGGAAGGGAACGATTTGTAAAGCCTTACTGAAAAAGAATCCGGAGATCCATGTATCGGTTTCCGCCACCACCAGATCCCCCCGGGCGGGGGAAGTCCATGGGGAGAACTATTATTTTCTGACCATGGAGGAGTTTAAAGAGCGCCTGGAGCGGGATCAATTCCTGGAATATGCCAAGGTATATGATAATTACTACGGAACCCCGAAGGAAAACGTGATGGAACAGCTGCAAAAAGGGAAGGATGTGTTGTTGGAGATCGACACCGAGGGGGCCCTGAAGGTAAAGGAGAAATTCCCGGAAGGCGTGTTTATTTTCATCCTCCCTCCGAAAATCGAAGATTTAAAAAGCCGGATTGTAGGCCGGGGTACGGAGAGTGATGAGGATATTAAAAAACGGTTGGAGGCGGCCAAGGAGGAGATCCAAAAAATCCATGAGTACAACTATGGCGTGATCAATGACGATGTGGACCGGGCAACGGAGGATGTGCAAAGCATTCTGTTGGCGGAAAAGCTGCGAACCGATAGGAATCATCAGGATTTGATTGAAAAATATATTTAGAGGAGTGTTACTTATGTTAAACCCGTCAGTAAACGATTTAGTAGAGATAGTAGGAAGTAAGTATACCTTAATTGTCCTTGCGGCCAAACGGGCCAGAGAGGTTAATTTAGGAGCGATTCCCACGGTGGATATGCCGGATTCCAATAAAGCGGTATCCATTGCCACCCGGGAAATCTATGAAGGCAAAATCTCGTACACAACCATTGAAGAGGAGTAGGTGATTGGATGTTACAGGGAAAAAACGTGGTCTTAGGGGTAACCGGAGGGATTGCAGCCTATAAGGCCTGTGAAATCATCAGCGGACTGAAAAAAATCGGTGCCAACATCGATGTAATCATGACCCGTTCCGCCACGGAATTTGTCACCCCCTATACCTTTCAGTCCCTAACGGGAAATTCCGTAACGGTGAATATGTTTGAAACCCCTAAATACTGGGATATGGAACATATTTCCCTGGCACAAAAATCCGATATTCTGTTGGTGGCTCCAGCCACGGCAAACATTATGGGAAAAGTCGCCGCAGGGATTGCCGATGATATGCTCTCCACTACGATTATGGCCTCGGATAAGCCGGTGGTCTTTGCGCCGGCCATGAATACGAAGATGTTTGAAAATCCCGTGGTGCAAAAAAACATGCAAACCCTGATAAAGCGGGGTTACCATATCATTCCTCCTAAGGGCGGGATCCTCGCCTGCGGCGACGAAGGACAGGGAAAACTTCAGGAGGTTTCCCTAATCCTGGAGGAGCTACAACGGATCTATGAAGAAGAACGGAAGGGCCCTGAGAAGGACTTAAAAGGACTGAGATTTCTGGTCACCGCCGGCCCCACCCGGGAGATTATTGATCCCGTACGGTTTTTGAGCAATCACTCCACGGGAAAAATGGGATACGAAGTTGCAAAGGCCATTATCAAACGGGGAGGGACGGTGACGTTGATTTCCGGCCCCAGCACTTTAGAGGCCCCGGAAGGGGCACAGCGGGTGATGGTTGAAACCGCCGAGGAAATGTATGAAGCGGTTAAAGAGGCCTACCCCCGGTGCGACGTGTTGATCAAGTCCGCGGCGGTATCGGACTACCGGCCGAAGACCCGGGAGGCCCAAAAGGTGAAAAAAGATTCCCGGGAACAGGAAATGGAACTGGTTTTGGTACGAAACCCCGATATTCTATTGGAAATGGGAAAAATCAAAGCTCCGGGGAAGATCCATGTGGGTTTTGCGGCGGAGACGGAAAACATTATTGAATATGGAAAAGAAAAAATTAAAAAGAAGAACCTGGACTTTATTGTGGCCAATGATGTCACCGAGGAAGGGGCCGGGTTTGCCCATAGCACCAATATCGTACATTTTATTGACAAAAAGGGTAACCACCGCAAAACCGAGAAGGCGGAAAAATCCGCCATTGCCCATGAAATTCTGGATGAAGTGTTAAAACAACGGAAAAAACCCACGGAGTAACCAAGGAGCCCTCAGGAAAGGAAGGATTTTATGGAAGTCGCCAAGGTCATTATCGATCAAAACTCCCATCACACCGACCGACCCTTCGATTACCAAATTCCCCGGGAACTGAAAGGGGCGGTAACCGTGGGCAGTCGGGTTCAGGTCACCTTCGGGAAGGGTCATAAAAAGATGGAGGGTTATATCCTTGGGATCAAGGATATAGAAAAACCCCGGTATTCCATAAAAAATCTTCAGGGGGTGGTACAAAGCGTACCGCCCCTCTCTAAGTTGCAGATTGAAATGATTCTTTGGATGAAAAAAACCTATCTATGTACCTATATGGAGGCGATTTCCGCGGTGGCCCCACCCAAGGCCTACGGAAACATTAAGGAACAAAAGGACCGGTTTATACGGAGAAAAACTTCCCGGGAAGCCATAGAAAAGGCTTTGAAAGAGATCCCGAAAAATGCCCGGCGGCAAAGAGAAATACTGGGCCCCTTGGTGAAGGAAGAGGAATTTTTACTAAAATCCCTGCCGGGGATCCAAAGTCTTTATAAAAATGCCATCAAAGCCCTGGAGAAAAAGGAGTTGATACAGAGGGTGGAAAAAGACAGGGCCTCCCGCCTGTTAACCCCCACTCCCCCTTCCAATCCTCCCAGGGTATCCTTAACCCCCGAGCAGAAAGAGGCCCTGGAGACAATGAAAGAGAGCCTTGGACGTACCCTGGACAAAAAGGAAAAGCCCAAAACCTTTTTGCTCCACGGAGTTACGGGAAGCGGGAAGACGGAAATTTATTTAGGCTTGATCGAAAAAGCCTTAGAGGCGGGGAAAACCGCCATCGTATTGGTACCGGAGATCTCTTTGACCCCTCAAACCATGGAACGGTTCACCGCCCGGTTCGGGGAAGCCATCGCCCTGATCCATAGTTCCCTGACCCTTAAGGAGCGTTATCATGAATGGGAAAAAATTCAGCAGGGAAAGGCGAAAATTGTAATCGGTGCCCGGTCCGCAATCTTTGCAGAAGTGAAGAACCTGGGAATGATCGTGGTGGATGAAGAACATGAATACACCTATAAATCGGAACAAAATCCCAAGTACCATGCCGTCGAAATCGCCCGGTACCGCAGTGAAAAAGAAGGAGCCCAAGTGGTGCTGGGTTCCGCCACTCCCTCGGTGGAGAGCTATTACCGGGGACAGCAGGGGATATATGAGCTGATCTCCCTTGAACGCCGGGTAACGAAACATCAGTTGCCCCAGGTGGAAATGGTGGATATGCGGGAGGAACTGGATGCAGGGAATCTCAGCATGATCTCCGGAAATTTGAAAAACCGGATTGAAAAAAATCTTCACCAAAAAAAGCAGACGATTTTATTCCTGAACCGCCGGGGATTTTCCACCTTTCTTTCCTGCAAGAAATGCGGCTATGTGGAAAAATGCCGAGACTGCGATATCACCATGACCTATCATCTGTCTTCCGACGAACTGATCTGTCACTACTGCGGAAGGAAGAAAAAACCCATTACCCAGTGTCCCGACTGCGGCAGTACCACCATCAAGCATTTCGGATACGGCACGCAAAAACTGGAAAAAAACATTGAGAACCTTTTTCCAAAGGCACGGATCCTTCGGATGGATGTGGACACCACCACGGAAAAGGGGGCCCACGAAAGGGTGCTCTCGGCTTTTAAGAACCATCAGGCGGATATTCTCATTGGAACCCAGATGATTTCCAAGGGGCTGGATTTCCCCGGGGTAACCTTAGTGGGGATCATCGCCGCGGACTCGATTTTAAATCTGCCGGATTTTCGGGCTTCGGAGCGGACCTTTCAGCTTTTGACCCAGGTTGCCGGTCGGGCGGGACGGGGAGAGGATGTAGGCTCTGTGGTGCTTCAAACCTATAAACCTGAGCATTACAGTATCGAGGAGGCTATTAAGCAGGAGGGAGATCGCCCTTCGAGAAGCCTTCGAATATCCTCCCTTTAAGGCCCTGTATCTGATAAATCTCATGGGGGAGGATGAAGAAAAGGTGTACCGTACGGCCTTGAAGATTTCCCAGGGGATTCGTTATATTTTAAAAAACGAGGGCTACCAACAGGTTCTGGAGGAATGTATTCTAGGGCCGAATCCTTCGGTGGTTTCAAAGATCAACAAAAATTATCGGTACCGAATCATCCTGAAAAACATTGAGGTTGAAAAAGAACTGTTGAAAAAAGTTCTCAAATATGTTTGTATTAATAAAAGAAAACAATTTGTTCCCGAGGAAATAAACTTGAGTTTGGATTTTAATCCCTATAGTATCATTTAATCGTGAAAAGAGCAGAAGAGAATACAGGAGGAGATGGATTTGGCTATTAGAAATATTCGAAAGGACGAAGACCCCATACTTCGTAAAAAAGCAAAAAAAGTGGAGAAAATAGATGACCGGGTAAAGACTCTGTTGGAGGATATGAAGGATACCATGTATGATGCCGACGGCGTGGGTCTTGCCGCCCCTCAGGTGGGGGTTTTGAAAAGAATTATCCTGGTGGATGTGGGGGAGGGTCTTCTGGAGATGATCAACCCCGAAATCGTTGAAACCTGCGGGGAAGAAATAGACGAGGAGGGCTGCCTGAGCCTGCCCGGAAAAAACGGGGAAGTTCCCCGGCCGGAAGCCGTCACCGTCAAAGGACTGAACCCCCAGGGACAGGAGATTGTTATTGAGGCGCAACATTTATTTGCCAGGGCCCTGTGTCATGAAATTGATCATTTAAACGGCGTTCTGTTTACAGACCGGATAGTCAAATAAAACACAACCAAGGGATAAGAAGGTGAAAATATGCGAATCGTTTTTATGGGGACCCCGGATTTTGCGGTCCCCTGTCTTAAAGGATTGATCCGGGAGGAGAATCATCAGGTGGTGGGGGTTTTCACCCAGCCCGACCGACGGAAGGGCCGGGGGAAAAAAATCCAGGCCCCCCCGGTGAAAATCCTGGCCAAGGAAGCGGGGATTCCGGTGTATCAACCGGAAAAACTGAATACCCCCGAAGCCTACGAAATCCTCAAAAGCACCCGGGCCGATGTTTTTGTGGTGGTGGCCTACGGTCAGATACTTTCAAAGGAAATTCTGGAACTGCCCCCCCATGGTGCGGTGAATGTGCATGCCTCGTTGCTTCCGAAGTACCGGGGCGCGGCACCGATTCATTGGGCCGTCATCAACGGGGAGGAAACAACGGGAATTACCACCATGCAGATGGATGAAGGATTGGATACGGGGGATATGCTTTTGCAGGAAGCCATGGGTATTAAGGAAAGGGAGACCAC
>CAZTIJ010000055.1:0-11036 GCA_964613365.1 uncultured Clostridiaceae bacterium
TTTATAACATGTTTTTGATACTGCTGTTTTTGGTCTTAAACGGACACCATATGCTGATCAAGGCCCTGGAATTCAGTTTTCAGCGGATTCCCATCGGCATGATGATCACCTTCGACGCGGTGTTTATTGAACGCTTCGTACAGATTTACAGCCGTTTTTTCATTCTGGCCTTTCAGTTTTCCGCCCCGGTGATCGCCACGATTTTTCTGGCCAACGTCCTTTTAGGGGTACTGGCCCGGACCATGCCCCAAATGAATATTTTCGTAGTGGGCCTCCCTTTGAAAATCGGGATCGGTCTGTTAACGGTGATCATCTCCCTGCAGTTTTTCGTCCCCTTTTCCGAGAACTTATTTGATATTATGTTTGATTCAATACGTGAGATTATTGAAATCCTGTCCAGAGGTTGATGATAAAATGGTAATAATAGACCTGCAGTTATTTAATGAGGAGAAAACCGAAAAAGCCACGCCGAAAAAGAAACAGGACACCCGGAAAAAAGGCCAGGTGCACCAGAGCAAAGAGGTGAACTCCGCATTTTTATTGATGGGGGCTTTTTCGGTACTGGCCCTGTCCTCGGGTTACATCGGATTTTCCACCAGAAACTTCACCATTGACTTTTACCGGCAGTACTTAACGGGAAGTACCATGATCACCTTTGAGAACGTACACCGTTTCGTGATCATGGCCATGATGCAGATGCTTCTTTTGGTAGGGCCCTTGTTTCTTGCCACGGTGCTGATCGGCTTTTCCGCCAGTTATTTTCAGGTGGGCCCTTTGTTCACCGTGAAGACCCTGGCCATAAAGCTCAGCAAACTGAACCCCATAGAGGGATTTAAGCGGATTTTCTCCCTGAAATCCCTGGTGGAGCTTTTCAAATCCTTTGTAAAAATTTTTGTGATCGGATTTATCGTTTTCCGCTCTACCGCCGGGGAAATTGTGCGGGTCTTTAGTACCATCACCATGGAAACCTCGGAAATCGTAAGCACCATCGGATCCATGACCATCAACATCGGGATCCGGGCGGCCCTGGCTCTGGTGGTGCTGGCCATTATCGATTACTACTATCAGAAATACGACCATGAAAAACAGATTAAAATGACGAAACAGGAAGTTAAGGAAGAGCGAAAGCAGATCGACGGTAATCCGTTGATCAAGTCCAAAATTCGGGAAAAACAACGGCAAATGTCCATGCAGCGAATGATGGAGGAGGTACCCAAGGCCGACGTGGTCATTACCAACCCCACCCATTTTGCCGTGGCCATCGAGTATAATGCCCAGGCCTTTGAGGCGCCCCGGGTGGTGGCCAAGGGCCAGGACCTGATTGCCCAGAACATAAAAAAAAGAGCGACGGAACACAATGTTGCCATTGTTGAAAATAAATATCTGGCAAGAACCCTGTACAAAATGGTCAACATCGGTGAGTTTGTACCGCCGGACTTGTACCAGGGGGTTGCGGAAGTACTGGCCTATGTGTATAAGCTGAATCAAAAAACCAAAGGGGGATTATCATGAAGTTCGGAGACATATTTGTAGTACTGGCGGTCATCGCCATTGTAATCATTATCATCATGCCCATCCCCTTAGGTCTTTTGGATGTGCTGTTAAGCTTTAACATTGCCCTGGGGCTGTTGATTTTGGTGGTCAGCATGTACATCAAGGAAGCCCTGGAGTTTTCGATTTTCCCCTCCATACTGCTGATTGCAACCCTCTATCGGCTGGCCCTGAACATTACCACCACCCGTTACATTCTGTCCCAGGCCCAGGCCGGGGATCTGATCGAGAGTTTCGGGGACTTCGTGATTCAGGGAAATGCCATTGTGGGCTTTATTGTATTTTTGATCATCGTCATCATTCAGTTCCTGGTCATCACCAAAGGGGCGGAGCGGGTGGCGGAGGTGGCCGCAAGGTTTACCCTGGACGCCATGCCCGGGAAGCAGATGGCCATTGACGCCGACTTAAACGCCGGATTGATCGATGATTATCAGGCCAAGGAACGGCGGGAAAAAATCCAGCGAGAAGCGGATTTCTACGGCTCCATGGACGGAGCCAGTAAGTTTGTGAAGGGAGATGCCATTGCCAGCATTATCATTACCCTGATCAATATCGGCGCCGGCTTTGTGATCGGCATCGTGATCAATGACTTTACCCTCCAGGAGTCGATCCAGATCTATACCATCCTCACCGTGGGGGACGGACTGGCCAGCCAGATTCCCGCCCTGTTGATCTCCACTTCCACGGGGATTGTGGTGACCCGCTCCGCCTCCAAAGGGAGCCTGGGTTCCGACATGATCGATCAGATGTTCGAGCAGTCCAAAAGCATGCTGATCATCGGCGGGGTATTGACCTTTCTGGCCCTGACCCCGCTGCCCACGATCCCCTTCTTGCTTCTTTCCGCCGCCTTTATAACGGCGGGAGTGTTAAAATACCGTGCCCGGAAAAAATCCGCCGTGGAAGCTGAGGAAAGGGAAGTGGAGGCCTCCGAGGAAGAGGCCCAGGAAAAACGGAAACCGGAAAATGTTATGCCCCTTCTCAGTGTGGATCCCATCGAGCTGGAGTTCGGCTACGGCATCCTTCCCCTGGCGGATCAGGAACAGGGAGGAGACCTGTTTGACCGTCTGGTTATGATCCGTCGGCAATGCGCCCTGGAGTTGGGCATGATCGTACCCATGATCCGGCTTCGGGATAATATTCAATTGGAGCCGAATCAGTACATCATCAAAATCAAAGGGGTGGAGATCGCCTCGGGAAGCATTATGTTTGACCATTATATGGCCATGAATCCCGGTTCCGTGGACGGGGACGTGGATGGGGTGGAGACCGTGGAACCGGCCTTCGGCCTTCCGGCGAAGTGGATTAAGGAAGAGGTCCGGGAGGATGCGGAGATGCTGGGATACACCGTGGTGGATCCCCCGTCGATTATTGCCACCCACCTGACGGAAGTGATCAAAAAGCATGCCCATGAACTGCTGGGACGTCAGGACGTGCAAAAGCTGGTGGACAACGTGAAGGAATCCCATCCCGCCCTGGTGGAGGAACTGCTGCCCAACCAGATGAGCCTTGGAGAAATCCAAAAGGTGCTGGCCAATCTGTTAAAGGAAGGGGTCTCCATTCGAAACTTTGTTACGATCCTTGAGACTTTGGCGGACCATATCAACATTACCCGGGATACGGATATGCTGACGGAATACGTACGCCAGGGCCTCGGACGGGCCATATCCAAGCAGTTTATCACCAATCAGCCCGCTAAGGTCATTACCCTGGATAAGGGGCTGGAGCAGACCATTATGGACTCGTTGCAGCAAACGGAAAGCGGAACCTATATTTCCATGGATCCCAATATTGTCCAATCGGTGCTGAACAATCTGGCAAAGCACATCCAACGGCTGATGTCCCTGGGAGAACAACCCATTGTGGTTACGGCTCCCATTGCCCGGCTTTACTTTAAACGGCTGACGGAGCAGCTCAGCCAGGACCTGGTGGTCCTGTCCTACAATGAACTGGACCCAAGTCTTGAAATCGAATCCATCGGGGTGGTGAATCAATAATGAAAGTAAAAAAGTTTTACGGCGACACCACGGAAGAGGCCGTGGCAAAAGTACGGCAGGAACTGGGGGCCAACGCCATCATCCTTCACGAAAAGGAAGTGGTGCCCCGGGGACTTTGGCGATTTTTCAAAGGGTCCACCGTGGAAATTGTTGCGGCCCGGGAAGAGCAGGTAAAAAGCAAACGGGGGGAGACGGAAAAGGCTAGGACGGGGACCCCGGCAGGTTCCCAAGGGCCGAAGACCCCGAAGACCCCTCCGGTTTCTTCCCAACAGGAGCAGTTGTCAAGGGAACTGAAGGATATGAAAAAAATGCTGAACACCTTGGTCCAGGAGAAAAATAACGAAAATTTTCCCAAGGCCCTACAGGGGATTCACCAACAATCCCTGCTGGATTTATATCAACAGCTAAAACTTCAGGACGTGGATGAGAGCATCATCACCGAACTGGTTGAACGGGTCAAGGAGGCCATCACCCCCGAGGATCCCCCAGCCGAGCAAAACCGAAAAATCCGGCAGGTGCTACGGGATAAGCTGGAGGAAAAGGTGATCATGAAAGACTTTCAACCCAAGGGCAAACATGTGGTGTTTGTGGGCCCCACCGGGGTGGGTAAAACCACCACCATCGCCAAACTGGCGGCTCGCTATGCCCTGGAGGAGGGAAAAAAAGTGGGACTGATCAGTGCCGATACCTATCGGATTGCGGCGGTGGAGCAGCTGAAAACCTACGGGGAAATCCTGAACATTCCCATCAAAATCGTTTATGAACCGGGAGAAATCCACCCTACCCTCAAAGAGTTTTCCGATCGGGACCTGGTATTGATCGACACCGCGGGACGAAGCCATCGAAACCGAGAACAAATCAAAGAACTCCAGGAACTGCTTTCGGCCATGGAGGATAAAGAGATCTACCTGGTCCTCAGCGCCACTTCCAGTACCAAGGATCTAAGGGTGATCACGGAACACTATCAATTCCTCGAGGATTATAAAATCATTTTCACCAAAACCGATGAGGCCACCACCTACGGTGGAATTTTAAACTCCTCTATTGAAAATGACAAACCCGTGCTATACTTAACCAATGGACAAAGTGTTCCCGATGATATTGAAAACGCCAGTGTGGAAAAATTGATTCGGTTGTTTACCAAGGGGGTATAGGAATGGGGGACCAAGCTCAAAAGCTTCGGGAGATGATCCGGCTTCGAAAGAACCTTCCCGGAGACATGAAAAAAACTGAAAAACAACATTCCCCCCATAGGGCCGAGTCCCCCGCCCCGGATTCCAGGGTGGTGGCGGTGACCAGCGGCAAAGGGGGCGTGGGAAAGACGAACTTCACCATCAACCTGGGGATTTCCCTGGCCCGAGCGGGAAAAAAGGTGGTCATCTTCGATGCGGATCTGGGTATGGCCAATATCGATGTGATCCTCGGAAGCATTCCCAAGTATACCCTGGTGGATCTGATGGAGACGGACCTGCCCATTGAAAGGATCATGTCCGAAGGTCCCGAGGGCATAAAAATCATCTCCGGAGCCTCGGGAATCGAGGGACTGATTGATATGTCCCCGGAAAACACCAAACGATTAAACCAGCGGTTTTCCCAGATCAGCCGCTATGCGGATTTTATTCTGATCGATACCGGAGCGGGGATCGCCAAGTCCGTGCTGTCCTTTGTGCTTTCCGCCCAGGAGGTACTGGTGATCAGTACTCCCGAGCCCACATCCATAACCGATGCCTATGCGGTGATTAAAGCCGTGGGAAAGCAGGATCAGAACAAGTCCATTCAGCTGGTGATCAATAAAGTCCGGGACCGAAAACAGGGCCGGGAGGTTTATGAAAAACTGAAGCGGGTGGGCAGGGAATTTCTCCAAATGGAGATCGGACTCCTGGGCTGTGTGCAGGAAGATCCCTACGTGGTAAAGGCGGTGTACAGCCAAACCCCCTTTAGCGTACAGTTTCCCGGGTCCCAGGCGGCTAAGGATGTGAAGGAGGCCGCCGGGAATTTAATCGATCAAAAAAGGCTTGTGCTGCCGGAGGAACAGGGATTTTTTCAAAAAGTCGCCGGCTGGTTCAAATAGGCCGGGGATGAAATACGGATAAGACGAGGTGAGGATATGACGATATTAAATACCATAAAAATCGGCGACAAGCTGGAAGTGGGAAAGATCAGAGGCAGCGCCAAGGATATGGAGGAGAAGTCTACGGGAATTACCAGCCAGGTAATGGATATTCAGGGGGATACGGTACATATTTCGAAGCCGATGAAATACGGCAAAAACTACGCCCTGGAGATCAATGAGCAAATTCATATATATTTTTTTACCAAGGATAAAGGAATATTAAAGGTCCGTGGAGAAGTATTATTAAGTAAGGAAGAACCGATATTGATCTACGGAGTGAAACTCCTGGGAAAGGCGAAAAAGATTCAACGGCGATTTTACTTTCGTCTGGACCTGACCATGGATATTACCTTAACGGACATCCTCAATCGACGTCAACTGACGGCGGTGACCAAGGACCTCAGCGGCGGCGGAATGAAATGCATCACCAAGGAGGCCCTGGAGCCCCGGGGCCCCGTTGAAGCGAAGCTGACCATTGAAAAGACCACCATCCATGTCCTCGGAGAGGTTGTCCGGTGCATCAAAGATCCCATGGAGAACCACTATGAGGTGGGGGTACAGTTTACCAGCATTTCCGATAAGGATCGAAACATAATCGTAAGCTATATTTTCCAAAAACAGCGGGAACTTAGAAAAAAAGGACTGATATAAAATGGAAAGACCAATTAAAGTACTGATTGTGGATGATTCCGCCTTTATTCGTCAGATTCTTCGGGACATTCTGCACCGGGACGAAATTTTTGAAGTGGTGGACTATGCAAGAAACGGCAAGGACGCCATTGAGAAGGTTCAGCGCCATGGGCCCGATGTGGTGACCATGGATGTGGAGATGCCGGTGCTCAACGGGATCGAGGCCTTAGAGATCATCATGGAAAAGCATCCCGTGCCCGTGGTAATGTTCAGCAGCCTGACGGCCCAGGGCACCGACGCCACCATGAAGGCCCTGGAATACGGCGCCGTGGATGTGGCTAAGAAACCCTCCCATCAGGACTTAAAGGATCTTACGGAGCTGAGTCGGGAAATCATTCAAAAACTGAAAACCGCTGCGGGGGTCAAGAACATCCAAAAGCCCCAGAGGGTACAAAGTGAAAAGGATTTAAAGGTTATCCGTAAAAACCTGGCGGATATCAGTCGAAAGCCAGAAGTTCCGGGAACGGCGGCCCCTAGGAGAAGCGCCCCTGCCCTTGTGGCCATGGGAACCTCCACCGGCGGCCCCAGGGCCTTGCAACGGGTTCTGCCTTTGATCCCCAAAAACACCCAGGCCAGTTTTCTTGTGGTGCAACATATGCCCCCGGGATTTACCAAATCCCTGGCGGACCGTTTAAACACTCTGTCGGAGATCACCGTAAAGGAAGCCTCCCAGGGGGAAGTGCTTCAACCGGGGTACGGGTACATCGCCAAGGGCGGCACCCATCTTCGGGTCAAGAAAAATTCCCGGGGGCAACTGACTTTGGACCTGGGAGAGGACCCTCCCGTATCGGGACACCGCCCTTCGGTGAATGCTTTGTTTCAGTCCCTTCTAGAGGAAAAGGTACCCGACGTGATTTCCGTCATCATGACGGGGATGGGTTCCGACGGAGCCGCGGGAATACAGGCCTTGAAAAGGGCCACGAATAATTACGTGATCGCCCAAAGCGAAGAGTCCTGTGTGGTGTACGGGATGCCCAAAACCGTGGTGGAACAGGGGATTGCCGATGAAGTGGCGACCCTGGACGACATCGCGAAAAGAGTACTAAAACATTTGGAGGTGCAAAAGTAATGGACATGAATCAATATCTAGACATTTTCATTGAAGAGACCAAAGAGCATTTGCAGAGCATGAACGAAATCCTGTTAAAGCTGGAGAGTTTTACATATGATAAGGATCTGTTAAACGAGATGTTTCGCATCGCCCACACCATTAAGGGCATGTCGGGAACCATGGGATACCAAAACATTGCAGGACTCACCCATGAAATGGAAAACCTGTTGGATCTGATTCGAAACGATGAGTTGAAAACCACCGAGGAGATCGTGGACGTTCTCTTTGAATGTTTCGATCAACTGGAGGGCTACATCACCAACATCGAACAGGAAGGCGTTGAAGGGGAAAACCGATCGGAGGCTTTGATAAAGACCTTGGAAAGGATCAAAGAGGGAAAGTCCTCCGGGGAGGTCTCCCACGGGGAGGACGCGGATCCGAAAGATGAGGGGAATTACAGCCCCTCGGCCCAAGAGCCCTTACCAAACATCGCCCTGCCGGAACATGTACAGCAGGCGGCGGAAAAATCCAGGAAAGAAGGGCTTTCCTCCTATTTCATAAAGACCACCCTGGATGAAAAATGCATGCTAAAATCCGCCAGGGCCTATATTTTTATCAACCGTTTGGAGCGGGTGGGGGAGATTGTTTACTCCAATCCGTCCATTGAGGACATTGAAGATGAAAACTTCGATCTGTCCTTTGAGGTGTTGCTGATCTCCAAGGAGGACCGGGACTTTCTGGAAAAGGAAGTGGAGGACATCTCGGAAATCAAAACCATCGATTTTACCGAGCTCCAAGGACAAGTAGGAACCGCGGACATCAAGGAAAGCACCAAAGAGATGAAAAAGGATCTCGCTGCCGACGTAAGTGAAGCGGTGGGTAAGCCGGAGCCTAGGGATACCCCTTCGGCTCAGAAGGAAAAGCCCGAGGCCGGGAAAAAAGGAAAGACCGGAAAAACCGTCCGGGTGGATATCGACCGGCTGGACAACTTAATGAACCTGGTCAGTGAGCTGATCATTATCAAAACCCGTCTCGAGGATGCCGACGGAAAGCAGGATGCGGCAAAGGTCAATGAAACCACGGAATACCTGGAGCGAATCACCACCAGCCTCCACGACGCGGTGATGAAGGTGCGAATGGTACCCATCGAGCGGGTATTCAACCGCTTCCCCCGAATGGTGCGGGATCTTTCCAAGGATCTAGGAAAAGACATTCAGCTGGACATGGCCGGCAAGGAAACGGAAGTGGACCGTACGGTGATTGATGAAATCGGTGATCCTCTGATTCACCTGATTCGAAACTCCATCGACCACGGCATCGAAGGCCCAGAAGAGCGACGGGAGAGCGGAAAGGAAGATAAGGGAACCGTAAGACTGGAAGCCTATCCCGACGGAAACACCGTGGTCATCGAAGTGGAGGACGACGGCAAGGGCATCAACGTGGAAAAGGTAAAGGAAAAAGCCTTTAACAAAGGACTGATCTCCGCGGCCCAAAAAGAGCAGATGGAGGACGGCGACGCCGTGGATCTTCTATTCACCCCCGGATTTTCCACGGCGGACCAGGTTTCCGACCTTTCGGGAAGAGGGGTCGGCCTGGACGTGGTGAAGACCAAGATCGAATCCTTGGGAGGGGACATCGAGGTGACCTCGAAGCCCGGGATGGGAAGCAAGTCCGTAATTCGCCTGCCCTTGACCCTGGCCATTATTCAGGCCCTATTGGTGAAGGTGGAGGCGGAGAAATACGCCATTCCCCTAAACACCATCAAGGAGATCACCACCATCAATCAAGATAAGATCCGGGACATTCAAGGAAACAAAGTGGCCCTGTACCGGGATGCCACCCTGCCCATCTTAACGCTGTCGGAACTCTTATCGGTACCCCCGGAGGAAAATAAAGTACAAGATCCGGAGCACACCGTGGTGATCATCCGAAAAGGGGATAAGACCGCCGGGATTATTGTGGACGACTTGATCGGACAACAGGAAATCGTGATCAAATCCCTCGGCAAATTCCTAAACAACATCGAGGGCATTGCAGGGGCCACGATTCTCGGCAACGGTACCGTAGCCCTGATTGTGGATACCAACTCGTTTTTCCGGAAGGAGGGTAAATAATGTCACAGACACAACAGTACGTAATCTTCAAACTGGCGGGAGAGAGCTACGGCGTTCCCATCGAATACGTAAAAACCATTGAAAAAATGACGGACATGACCCGGGTACCCAATGCACCCCGGTACTTAGAAGGGGTGATCAACCTCAGGGGGGAAGTGGTGCCCATCATCAATATGCGAAGGCGATTTAACCTTCCAAAAGCCCAAGGGGCGGAGGATGCCCGAACCATTATTCTGGAACTGGAGGAAATCAGTGTGGGCATGATTGTGGACAGCTCCTCCGAGGTGCTGAGCATCGACGACAGTGCCATCGACCAGACCATCAGCCTGGATGCGGCGGTTCAGGACGAACACATCCGGGGCATCGGGAAAATTGATGAACGGATGATCATTTTATTGAACCTATATAAAGTACTACAAATCCAGGACAGCGAGACCTTATCCTAAAGGAGGGACGGTATGGATTCCATGTCTATAGAAAGC
This sequence comes from uncultured Clostridiaceae bacterium, assembly GCA_964613365.1. Lineage (GTDB taxonomy): Bacteria > Bacillota > Clostridia > Peptostreptococcales > T1SED10-28 > Isachenkonia. The sequence continues at coordinate 9,996 of CAZTIJ010000055.1, forward strand.
TTAAATCAGCAGCATATTGACGTATTAAAGGAAATCGGCAATATCGGCGCCGGCAATGCGGCCACGGCCCTGGCGGGGATGCTGGGCAAAAAAATCGATATGGACGTACCCAAAGTGAAAATTTTGGGGATCCGGGAAGTGGCCGAGGTCCTGGGCGGGGAGGAGAACATTGTGGCGGGAATCTACTTCAACGTCCATGGAGACATTCAAGGAAACATCATGTTTTTATTGGATCTGGACTCCTCTAAGTTGCTGACGAATATGTTGATGGGCAAAAGCAGGGAAAACGGAGAGTTGGATGAGATGGACCGCTCCGCCCTCCGGGAAGTGGGCAACATTTTATCCGGAGCCTACATCGCCTCGTTGGTTTCCCTGACCAATTTCGACATACAGCACTCCGTACCCTCTTTGGCCGTGGATATGGCGGGAGCGGTGATGAGTGTGCCGGCGATCCAGTTCAGTCATATCAGTGACAAAGTGCTTTTTATCGAAACGGAACTGAAAGAAGGAGAGGACCTGGTGGAAGCCCGATTTTTCTTAATCCCCGATGAACCTTCCTTTAAAAAGATCCTAAACAGTTTGGGAGTGTATTAGCCTATGGGAAATATTATCAAAGTGGGGATGGCGGACTTGAAAACCACGGACAGCCGGGGGGTCCTGACCACCCTGGGTCTTGGATCCTGTATCGGAATCACCCTGTACGATCCGGGGAAAAAAATCGCCGGGATGGCCCATATCATGCTTCCCGACAGCAGACAGATCAAAAACAACGGCAACAAAGCGAAATTTGCGGATACCGCCATTGAGGTTTTGATTGAGGAAATGATCAACAAAGGGGCTCAGCCACGGAATTTCAAAGCCAAGCTGGCGGGAGGGGCTCAGATGTTTAGTTTCGGCAACGGAGGCAACGACATTATGAAAATCGGACACCGCAACGCCCTGGCCGCGGAAGAAAAGCTGGGGGCCCTAAAAATCCCCGTCATCGCCAAGGATGTGGGGGGCAGCTATGGAAGAACCATTGAACTCTACGGTGACGACGGC
>CAZTIJ010000056.1:0-11001 GCA_964613365.1 uncultured Clostridiaceae bacterium
AAAGGATGAGATTCAATGAATGAGCGCTTTCAAATCAAATCGGAGTTCCAACCCACGGGGGACCAGCCCAAGGCCATCGGAGACTTGGTGGAAAGTCTGAATAAGGGCCATCGGGACCAAACCCTCCTCGGGGTTACGGGTTCGGGAAAGACCTTTACCATGGCCAATGTAATTCAACAGGTTCAGCGGCCCACCCTGGTACTGGCCCATAATAAAACCCTGGCGGCCCAGTTGGCCAGTGAGTTCCGGGAATTTTTCCCCGACAACGCAGTGGAGTACTTTGTCAGCTACTACGACTATTACCAGCCCGAGGCCTATGTGGCCCATAATGACATGTTCATTGAGAAGGACGCTTCGATCAACGATGAAATCGATAAGCTCCGTCACTCCGCCACCTCCGCTTTGTTTGAGCGCCGGGATGTGATCATTGTTGCCAGTGTGTCCTGTATCTATGGACTGGGAAACCCCGAAGAATATAAGGAGTTGGGACTGTCCCTGCGACCGGGAATGGAGCGGGATCGGGATGAGATCCTTCGAAAATTGGTGGACATTCAATATGAACGAAATGATATCAATTTTGTGCGGGGAACCTTTCGGGTCCGGGGAGATATCTTGGAAATCTTCCCTGCAAACTCGTCGGAACAGGCGATCCGGGTGGAGTTTTTCGGAGATGAAATTGAGCGGATCACCGAGGTGAACGCCTTGACCGGTGAAATTGTGGGGGAACGGGTCCATGTTTCCATATTTCCCGCCTCCCACTACGCCACAGGATCGGAAAAATTAGAGGATGCCATAAAGGCCATTGAAGAGGAACTGGAGGAACGGGAAGCCTATTTTAAACGGGAGGAAAAACTCCTGGAAGCTCAACGGATTCGACAGCGGACCATGTATGATATCGAGATGCTTCGGGAAACCGGTTTCTGTCAGGGAATAGAAAACTATTCCCGACATTTGTCGGGAAGGGAGCCGGGAAGCCGACCCTATACACTGCTGGACTATTTTCCTAAGGACTATTTAATGATTGCCGATGAGTCCCATGTAAGCATTCCCCAAGTAAGGGGAATGTACGGCGGGGATCGTTCCCGAAAGGAAAACCTGGTGGAATACGGTTTTCGACTGCCCTCGGCCTATGATAACCGACCCCTGAATTTTGAGGAGTTTGAATCCCTGATCAATCAGATCGTATACGTTTCCGCAACGCCGGGACCCTATGAGAATGAGCGGAGTCAGATGATTACGGAGCAGTTGATCCGGCCCACGGGGATCATTGATCCGAAAGTGGATGTACGGCCGGTGAAAGGCCAAATCGATGACCTGGTGGGAGAGGTCCATAGGGAAGTGGAGAAAAAATTCCGGGTGCTGGTCACCACCTTAACGAAAAAAATGGCCGAAGACCTGACCAATTATTTCGAAGAGCTGGGAATAAGGGTGCGTTATTTGCATTCGGATATCGATACCATGGAACGAATGGAGATTATCCGGGATCTCCGTTTGGGAAAATTCGATGTGTTAATCGGTATCAACCTTCTTCGAGAGGGTCTGGACTTGCCGGAGGTATCCCTGGTGGCCATTCTGGATGCCGATAAAGAAGGTTTTTTACGGTCGGAGACCTCCATGGTCCAGACCATTGGCCGTGCGGCCAGAAACACCGAGGGCCGGGTGGTCATGTATGCCGATAAGATTACGGGATCCATGAAACGGGCCATTGATGAGACGGAAAGAAGGCGAGGGGTGCAGATCGCCTATAACGAGAAGCACAATATTCAACCGATCACCATAAAGAAAAATATCAGTGAAATTATTGAAGCCACCAAAGTGGCTGAGGATGAAGTGGAATATACCTTGGAGCTGGCCAAGAAAAAACCGAAGAAAGAGCAGTTAACCGAGGGTCAGCGGGAAAAACGAATCAAGTTACTGGAAAAGGAAATGAAGGCCGCGGCAAAGGCCTTGGAGTTTGAAAAGGCAGCGGAGTTACGGGATGAAATCGAACAACTAAAAGAGGTGTAGAGATGACGAAAAATAAGATTGTGGTACGAGGCGGGAAAGAACATAATTTACAGAATATCAACGTGGAGATTCCCCGGGATCAGTTTGTGGTAATCACGGGGATATCCGGGTCGGGAAAGTCCTCCCTGGCCTTTGATACCATTTATGCGGAAGGACAGCGGCGCTATATCGAAAGTCTGTCCGCCTATGCAAGGCAGTTTCTCGGGCAAATGGAAAAGCCCGATGTGGAATCCATCGATGGGCTGTCCCCGGCCATATCCATCGATCAAAAGACAACGAATAAAAATCCCCGGTCCACGGTGGGAACGGTTACGGAAATCTATGATTATCTGCGACTGTTGTTTGCCCGGGTGGGGACCCCCCATTGTCCCGTCTGCGGAATTGAAATACGACAACAAACCATTGAGGAAATCACCGATAAAATCATGGAACTGGGAGAAAAGACGAAAATCCAGTTGTTGGCGCCCATTATCAGCGGGAAAAAAGGCATGCATAAAAAGGTACTGGAGGAATTGAAGAAGGAAGGGTTTGTCCGTCTGCGGGTGGACGGAGAAATGCGGGAAATCAGCGAAGAGATCGAACTGGAGAAGAATAAGAAGCATGATATCGATGTGGTGGTGGACCGAATCGTGGTCAAGGAAGGGGTGGAGCGAAGACTCAGCGATTCCCTGGAAACCGTGATCAAGCTTTCCGACGGCCTGGTGAAAGTGGACGTGATCGATGGCGAGGAAATGCTGCTTTCCACAAAATTTTCCTGTCCGGAACATGAAATCGGATTAGAGGAACTGTCCCCCAGAATGTTCTCCTTCAACAGCCCCTACGGGGCCTGTGAAACCTGTGGAGGCATCGGCCATAAAAAGGTGGTGGATCCCAAGTTGGTGATTCCCAACCGGGAGCTGAGCATCAAAGAAGGGGGAGTGGCCCCCTGGGGGAAAGCCAACGGCAACGGAGAGGAAACCTATTACTTCAAAATGGGAAAGGCTCTGACGAAAAAGTACGGCGGGGACCTTACCACCCCCCTGAGGGATTTTCCTGAAGAATTTATTGAGGATCTTCTATACGGTAGCCAAGGCACCCTTGTGGAGTTCGAGTACGACTCCAAATACGGGGGCAGAAAAACCCACTCCGTAGTATTTGAAGGGGTGGTATACAACCTGGAACGACGGTACCTGGAAACCCACTCCGATTACATGCGGGAAAAAATCGAAGGGTTTATGAGCGAGAAAACCTGCAAAACCTGCAAGGGCGGAAGGCTAAAGGACGTGGCCTTGGCCGTGACCTTTGATGATAAAAACATTCAACAGATCACCGATTATTCGGTGAAAGAGGCCTTGAAGTTCTTTGAAGAAGTGGAGCTGGATGACCGCAAAACCTTTATTGCCCACCAAGTTATCAAAGAAATTCGGGCGAGGCTCAGCTTTTTATTTGATGTAGGCCTCGGCTATCTTACCCTTTCCCGGAATGCGGGAACCCTGTCGGGAGGAGAATCCCAGCGAATCCGCCTGGCCACCCAAATCGGCTCAAAACTGGTGGGGGTTCTTTATGTACTGGATGAACCCAGTATCGGTCTTCATCAACGGGATAACGATCAACTGTTAAAAACTTTAAAGAATCTGTCGGAAATCGGAAACACCGTCATCGTGGTGGAACACGATGAGGACACCATCCGAAAAGCGGACCACGTCATCGATGTCGGTCCGGGAGCGGGAAATCAGGGAGGCTACATTGTTGCCCAGGGTACGGCGAAGGAGATCGAAAAGGTGCCGGAGTCCATTACGGGGCAGTATCTTAGCGGAAAGAAATTCATCCCGATTCCCAAGGAGCGGAGAAAACCCAATGGCAAATCCTTAGAGATCTTCGGTGCCCGGGAAAACAATTTGAAAAACATTAACGTCCGTGTGCCCTTGGGACTGTTCACCTGCGTAACCGGGGTTTCCGGTTCCGGAAAAAGTACGCTGATCAATGAGATTTTATACAAACAGTTGGCCTACAGTTTGAATCGGGCCAAGGCCATTCCGGGAGACCATGACCGGATAAAGGGTATGGAGCATATCGATAAAGTCATTGAAATTGATCAGTCTCCTATTGGTAGGACCCCCCGGTCCAACCCCGCCACCTACACCGGGGTATTCGACGAAATACGGGAGGCCTTTGCAAAAACCCAGATGGCCAAAACCCGGGGATATAAAAAGGGTCGATTCAGCTTTAACGTTAAGGGTGGACGTTGTGAAGCCTGCAACGGGGACGGAATCATAAAGATTGAAATGCACTTTCTCCCCGACGTGTACGTGCCCTGTGAAGTATGTAAAGGGAAACGGTACAATCGGGAAACCCTGGATATATTATACAAAGGCAAAACCATTGCCGACGTACTGGATATGACCGTGGAAAACGCTTTGGAATTTTTCGAGAACATTCCGAAAATCAAACGAAAGATTCAAACCCTAAAGGATGTGGGCCTCAGCTACATTAAGCTGGGACAGCCCTCCACCCAGTTGTCGGGAGGGGAAGCCCAGCGGATCAAACTGGCCACGGAACTCAGCAAGCGCAGCACGGGAAAAACCCTGTACATTTTAGACGAACCCACCACCGGCCTTCACACCGCCGATGTGCATAAACTCACCGGGGTTCTGCAGCGGCTGGTGGAAGGAGGCAACTCCGTACTGGTCATCGAGCATAACCTGGATGTGATTAAAATCGCCGACCATATCATCGATTTAGGACCGGAGGGGGGACAGGAAGGCGGAAATCTATTGGCCGCCGGAACCCCGGAGGAAATTGCGAAAGTGAAAGCGTCCTATACGGGAAGGTATTTAAAACCCATGCTCTTTTCTGAAAAAAGCAAAGAGTGTTCATCCTGAGGAGGTTCATAAATGAGGGAAGAGATCTCAGAGCAGATTCAAAAACTATTGGAACACCTGCCCAAAAGTCCCGGGGTTTATTTGATGAAAAACGCCAGGGACCAAATCATTTATGTGGGAAAGGCCATAAATCTCAGGAGTCGGGTGCGCCAGTATTTTCAGTCCCCTAGAAACCAACCGCCCAAGGTCCAGGCCATGGTTCCCAATATCCATCACTTCGAGTACATTGTCACGGACTCGGAGATCGAAGCATTGATTCTGGAGAACAACTTAATCAAAGAAAACAAGCCGAAGTACAACGTACTCCTGCGGGATGACAAGACCTATCCCTATATTAAGGTAACGGTGCAGGAGGAGTTTCCAAGGCTGTTGAAGACCCGGAAAATTCGTAAGGACGGGGCCAAATATTTTGGCCCTTACACCAATATCTGGGCCTTGAACGAGACCTTGAATATTCTTCGAAGTCTCTATCCCATTCGCCAGTGCAATAAGGATATTAATAAACTGATTGAGCGAAAGGTGCGCCCCTGTCTTAACTATCATATTAAAAAATGCATCGGTCCTTGCACCGGTCGGGTAAATAAGGAAGCCTATCGGGAAATGATTCAGGGCATTCTGTTGTTTCTGGAAGGGCGGGAGGATGAGCTGATCAAAAGAATCGAAGGACAGATGCATCGGGCAGCGGAGGCCATGGACTTTGAAAAAGCGGCGAAATACCGGGATCAGGCCGAGGCCCTGAAGGAAATCCTCCAGCGACAGAAGGTGGTATCCACCAAGGAATACGACCAGGACGTTATTGCCATGGCCAAGCGGGACAATAAAAGTTCCGTGCAGGTATTTTTCATTCGCAAGGGAAAGCTGGTGCAGCGGGAAAATTTCATCCTGGAAAACGATGCGGAGGAAAAGGAAGAGGAAATCCTCTCCTCTTTTATCAAGCAGTTTTACAGCGGAATGAACTTTATTCCCAAGGAAGTATTACTGGAGCAGGATTTTGAGGAACGGGAGATCATTGAAAGCTGGCTCTCCTCCCGGAAAAATGAGAAGGTGCTCCTTCAGGTTCCGAAGATCGGGGAGAAGAAAAAACTCTTAACCATGGTCAAGGAAAACGCAAAGCTATTTTTGGACCAGAAAGTGGAAGTGGAAAAGAAACAGGAAGAAAAGGTGGAAAAAGTTCTTTCGGGTTTGCAGCAGAGTTTAGACTTAGGGGAAGTTCCCCGGCGTATTGAAGCCTATGATATTTCCCATATCCAAGGGGTGGAGTCCGTGGGCTCCATGGTGGTCTTTACCGACACCAAGCCCGATCGAAAGGAGTATCGACGATTTAAGATACAGAAGGTCAAGGGTCCCGATGATTACAAGAGTATGGAAGAGGTGCTGGAACGGCGATTCCGACGGGGATTAAAGGAGATCAAAGACCTTCAGAACCTGGAGGATTTTTCCGAAGTGGAGACCCTGGGAAAATTCGCCACCTTTCCGGAACTGATCCTGATCGACGGAGGAAAGGGGCAGGTGGGAATTGTGGAAGGGGTCTTGAAGAGGCTCGGTGTCTCTATTCCCGTTTGCGGTATGGTCAAAGACGATAAGCACCGAACCCGGGGCCTAATTTACCAAGGGAAAGAGATCCCTTTGAAAAAGGGAAGTCCCCTGATGCATTTTATCAGTCAGGTGCAGGAAGAGGTGCACCGATTCGCCATTACCCACCATCGAAGCCTGATGAAAAAGCATCAGGAAAAGTCGGAACTGGATGAGATCCCGGGAATCGGCCGGGTGAAAAAGCTGGCCCTGTTTAATCGTTTTAAATCCCTGGAGAACATAAAAAAAGCCACCGAGGAAGAACTCCTGGCGGTGGACCGGATCACAAAAAAGGATGCGGAAAATATTCGTAAGTATTTAGCCTAGCCCCCCCATTTGAAACTTAAGAAAGAGGGGTTCATGGCGGGTGGAAGTTACATTCGGCTAAATGCAAAGGATAAGAGCTACAGACGGCATATGCGTCTGTAGCTTTTGTTATAGGGCCTATTTTAAAGGCTTGTAAATAGGGAAAGAGAAGCTTGAAAAGAGTTGGAAAACTTCAAAAAAATTTAGTAACAGCTTATTGATTTTATGGATGTTTTATTATATACTATAGTAGTTAAAAATTTAACATTCATAGATACCCAGACACTTTAAATTTACGCACAAAAGAACAATAAAGTTTGAATTTTTAAACGGTTTACAGTAAAATGAAGTAGAGTGAGTTTGCACTAGGTTTTCAATCATTATTATGTACCATCAATAATGAATATATAGCTAAGGAGGGACATTATGGAAGAATTGGTAAGCAAAGTATTAACCGAAAAGAACTTTGAGCAGCTGGACCAGGTAATTGAAAAAGTACAAGGGAGCAAAGGCCCGTTGATGCCGGTGTTAACCCAGGCCCAAAAGATTTTCGGCTGCGTACCCTATGAGGTGCAAAAGCATGTATCGGAAGCCTTAAAGGTACCCATGAGTGATATTTACGGGGTGGTCACCTTCTACTCCCAGTTTTCCTTGGTACCAAAGGGCGACTATGTCATCGGGGTTTGTATGGGTACCGCCTGTTATGTAAAAAATGCCCAGCCGATCTTAGACAAAATCAGTGAAATTATTGACACCAAAACCGGTGAAACCTCGGAGGACGGAAGGTTTACTCTTGAGGCTACACGATGTATCGGTGCCTGTGGACTGGCTCCGGTTATCACCATCAATGAAGATGTTTACGGAAAGTTGGATGTAGCCGATGTACCGGGAATTATGGAGAAGTATAAAGGCTAAAGGAACCGTTAAAATCATGAATTAAGGGAGGTTCGGTTATGAAAAGTTTAGAAGAACTGAGAAAACTTCGAAAAGAATCCTTGGATCAAGTGGATATGCGAAGAAGCGGAAAGGGAACCCGAATCGTGGTGGGGATGGCCACCTGTGGAATTTCTGCGGGAGCCAGACCGGTTATGATGTCTTTGGTAGAGGAAGTAAAAAGGAGAAGCCTACAGGATGTTACCGTAACCCAAACGGGATGTATCGGAGCCTGTCGTCTCGAACCCATGTTTGAAGTGTACAAAGAAGGGCAAGAAAAGGTGACCTATGTGCATATGGACCCGGAAAAAGCGAAGAAGGTAATCAACGAGCATATCGTAAACGGAAAAATCGTTCAGGAGTATACCATTGGAGCCTATGAAAAGTAAGGACTTAAACTAAACGCAAGGAGGTTTGAACATGGAATTATATCGATCCCATATACTTGTATGTGGAGGGACCGGGTGTGTATCTTCCGATTCCTTGAAAATTGAAGAACGCTTTGAAGAACTGATTGAAAAAAACGATTTAAAAAGCGAAGCCAAGGTAGTAAAAACCGGATGTTTCGGACTTTGTGAAGCGGGCCCCATTGTGATCGTGTACCCGGAAGGCGCCTTTTACAGCCAATTAAAGGTGGAAGATGTGGATACCATTGTATCGGAACACCTGGTAAAGGGAAGAATCGTAACGGACTTACTGTATAAAGAGTCCTATCAAGAGGGAGAAATGCAGTCCATTAATGACGTAGGCTTTTATAAAAAGCAGGAGCGGGTAGCCCTTCGAAACTGTGGGGTAATTAACCCGGAAGTGATTGACGAGTACATTGCCTACGAAGGGTACGAAGCTTTAGGTCGGGTGTTGACGGAAATGAAGCCCGAAGAGGTGATTCAGATCGTCAAAGACTCGGGACTTCGTGGCCGAGGGGGCGGCGGATTCCCCACGGGACTGAAGTGGGACTTTACCGCTAAGGCCGAGGGAGATCAGAAGTACGTGGCCTGTAACGCCGACGAGGGGGACCCGGGAGCTTTTATGGACCGTTCCGTACTGGAAGGAGACCCCCATGTGGTGATTGAGTCCATGGCCATCGCCGGTTACGCCGTAGGTGCGAACAAAGGGTATGTCTATATCCGGGCCGAGTATCCCATTGCGGTAAATCGACTGCAGATTGCCATTGACCAGGCCAAAGAAATGGGTCTGTTAGGGGAAAATATCTTCGGAACGGACTTCAGTTTTGACATGGAAATCCGTTTGGGAGCAGGAGCCTTTGTATGCGGCGAGGAAACCGCATTGATCAAATCCATTGAAGGGCAACGGGGAATGCCTGTGCCAAGGCCGCCGTTCCCGGCAGTCAAAGGTATTTTTGATAAGCCCACCCTGTTGAACAACGTGGAAACCTACGCCAACATTCCTCAGATCATCCTTCGGGGAGCCGACTGGTTTGCCAGTATCGGAACGGAAAAATCCAAAGGGACCAAGGTGTTTGCCCTGGGAGGTAAGATTAATAACACAGGACTGTTGGAAATCCCCATGGGAACCACCCTTCGAGAAGCGATTTACGAAGTGGGAGGCGGCATTCCCGGAGGAAAAGCCTTTAAAGCGGTGCAAACCGGAGGACCTTCCGGAGGCTGTATTCCCGCAGCCCATATTGACACCCCCATTGATTACGACAATCTAATTGAGCTGGGATCCATGATGGGTTCCGGAGGAATGATTGTTATGGATGAGGACAACTGTATGGTGGACATCGCCCGGTTCTTCCTGGACTTTACCGTGGAAGAATCCTGCGGAAAGTGTACCCCCTGTCGGGACGGCACGAAGCGAATGCTGGAAATGTTGGATAAAATCGCCGAAGGAAAAGGAACCCCGGCGGATCTGGATAAACTAAAGACTTTAGCGAAAACCATTAAAAATGCATCCCTTTGCGGACTGGGGCAAACGGCACCGAACCCGGTACTCTCCACCCTGGATTACTTCATGGATGAATATGAAGCCCATGTCCATGAAAAGCGTTGTCCGGCAGGGGTTTGTAAAGCCTTACTGAACTACATCGTCATTGAAGAAAAATGTAAGAAATGCGGAATCTGTGCGGCGAAATGTCCGGTGGACTGTATCAGCGGTACCAAGGGCAAAACCGTGTACCATATCGATACGGAAAAGTGTATCAAATGTAACGCTTGCTTAGAAGCCTGTCCCTTTGACGCGATCAAGAAAGGGTAAGTAGCGAAGAGCGGAGTCGATCAGATATTCCTTAACCCATAAAATTGAGAACGAGCGAAATGATTTTACGAAGGAGGCGAAAGTAAATGGTGACCTTAACAATTAACGGTCAAAAGGTGGAAGTGGAAAAAGACACCACGGTATTAGATGCGGCGGCAAAACTCGGCATTAAAATTCCCACCTTTTGCCACGATCCAAGATTAAAGCCCCATGGTTCCTGTAGAATTTGTGTGGTGGAAGTGAATGGGGGGAATAACCTTCCCACCGCCTGTGTAACCCCTGTTTATGAAGGGATGGAAGTAGAGACGGAAAGCGAAGAGGTGGTAACCGCCCGAAAAGAGATTCTAGACCTTTTATTAGCGGACCATCCTCTGGAGTGTTTAACCTGTGAAAAGGCGGGAGAGTGTACACTGCAGGACCTTTGTTATCAGTACGGTGTGGAAGAAACCTCCTACGACGGAGAACGAAACAACTTTGAAATCGATCAGTCCAATGATTTTTACTACAGTGATCAAAACAAATGTATCCGATGCGGAAAGTGTGTAATGATTTGTGATCAGCTGCAGGAAACCCATGCCATCGGTTTTGCTCAGCGAGGGTTCGAAACCCATGTGGCCACGCCTTTTGAAGCAGGCCTTTCCGAGTCCACCTGTGTATCCTGTGGAAACTGTGTTTCCGCATGTCCCGTAGACGCCCTGGGATCCAAGAAAAAAACCAAATTCCGATACTGGGAAGTGGATAAGGTACGAACCACCTGTTCCTACTGTGGAGTGGGTTGTCAGATGGATCTGTTGGTAAAGGATAATAAAGTGGTGGAAGTGCAACCGGCGGAGGGTGTAAACGATCGCATGCTTTGTGCGAAAGGGAAGTTTGCCTTTGACTTTTTAAGTCATCCCGACCGTCTGAAGATGCCTTTGGTTCGTAAGGACGGCAGACTGCAGGAAGCTACCTGGGAAGAAGCCTATGATACCATCGTTGGAAAAATCAAAGGCATTCAAGAGGAAAATGGCCCTCAGGCTTTTGCAGGGCTGACTTCTGCCCGATGTAGTACGGAAGACAACTATATGATGCAAAAGTTCATGCGGGCAACCCTCGGTACCAACAG
>CAZTIJ010000057.1:0-10886 GCA_964613365.1 uncultured Clostridiaceae bacterium
CGCCCCCTTCGTAACCATAACTGTCATATACTCGACCTATAGGACACCGAGAGGTTAAGGCAATGACCACCTTTTTATCCATTGCATACTTTACACCCTCCATCATCGAAGGAGGGATATTACCTCTTCCCATGGCTTCTAACACAATACCCTTGGCTCCGCGATCGACACAGAATTTAATTATAGAAGAGTCCATTCCGGCGACCGCTTTTACTAGATCCACTTTTTCATCGAAGGATTCCACATCGATAAATTGTCTATATAGGATATCCCGGTAGTAGATGACTTCATCATTGTCAATGATCCCTAGTGGACCGAATTTAAGGGACTTAAAGGTATCTAAGGATACTGTGTTGGTTTTTGTTACTTCATTTGCAGCATTAACTTCGTTATTGAGTACCACTAGAACCCCACGATTCTTGGATTCAACTGAAATAGCGGTACAGACTGCAGCAGCCAAATTACTTGGACCATCATATCCAAGCTCTGAACTATTTCGCATGGCACCGGTAATTACTACAGGTTTGCTCGATTTGATGGTTAAATCCATTAAATAAGCAGTTTCTTCTAACGTATCCGTCCCGTGGAGAATTACCACTCCGGTGATATCTTCACGTTCCAGCAATTCTAAAGTTGTATTACGCAACTTAAACATCGTCTCCGGACCGATATGAGGACCGGGAGAATGGGAAAAGCTTATGGACTCCGTATCGGCGTATCTATCGATGTTTGTTACTAAGGACATAATCTGTTCATTAGAGAGGGAAGGGATGGCTGCGCCGATGCGCTTGTCGATGGACATGGAAATCGTTCCACCGGTAAAGATAATCCCTACTTTAGGTTTTGTCATATGATCGCCTCCTATTTGTATTCAACATCTATCATTATATGAAATTTTAAGGAAATTCACAAGAACATGAAGGAGAATAATGCACAATAAAGGTAGTTGTAACACTGGAGTCTCAAAAAATGCAAAAAAAAGAACCGGGCCTCCGTCAGCCCGGACACATACCTATATGTGTTTTGTTTAAAAGGGGTATTGGGAATAGAGATTATTTGAGGTTACCAGGGGGATAACCATGAAATAAGTATAGCAAGAATCGACAAATTTTGCAACACTTTTTTACAAAAATTTATTATTTGTAACCTGTCTACGAATGGTTTATAATGTAGACTATAGGAATTTAAATAGGTGGAGGAGTGTTACTATGGAAAAAAAAATCACAAAACTTATGGAAAAATTGTCGAATCATAAAATTAAGGCTGAGTACTTTCCAACGAAAATAGAAGCGAAGGAAAGAATCTTAGAGATGATTCAACCAGATATGAAAATTGGTATTGGCGGTTCCATGACGATTAAAGAACTGGAAATTTATGATGCCATTGATCATAACATAAATCCCGTATACTGGCATTGGATGGTAAATCCTGAAGAAAGGCCGGAGATTTTTCCCAAAGCACAGTTTGCGGACTTATATTTAGCAAGTTCCAATGCCTTGACAGAAACTGGGGAATTAATTAATATTGATGGGGTGGGAAATCGAGTTAGTTCTATGTTTTTTGGACCTAAAAAAGTCATCTTGGTCTGTGGAATCAATAAAATAGTAGAAAATTATGAGGCAGGAATCCAAAGGATTAAAGATGTAGCATGTCCTTTGAACGCAAAAAGATTAGGGCTCGAGACTCCCTGTAGAGTTACAGGGAAGTGTACGGACTGTAACAGCGATCAACGGATGTGTAACATAACGGTAATCATTGAAGGGAAACCCGCTTTAGTAGATTTAGAAGTTTTTATTGTTAATGAAGAATTAGGTTATTAGAAAAGAGGCGTATTATGGAAGTATATCTTGATAATGCATCTACAACTAAACCGCTGAAAAATGTTGTTGAGGCTACGATTGATAGTATGGAAAACCATTATGGCAACCCATCTTCCCTTCACCGAAAGGGACTCGAGGTGGAGCGCAAAATAAAGGAAGCACGGAAAAAGCTGGCACAAGAAATCAAAGGGAAACTCTCGGAGGTTGTATTCACCAGTGGCGGTACAGAAAGCAATAATCTTGCTATTCTGGGTTCAATGCATCATGTGAAAAGAAATAGAAGAATCATTACTTTGCCCACGGAGCATAAATCTGTATTGAATGCTTTTAAAGAACTGGAAGAGCAAGGCTTTGAAGTTTGCTACAGCAATGTTGATGAGCGGGGTAGGATAGATCTTCTCCATCTGGAAAAACTAATGGAAAAACAAACGGCTCTAGTAAGTATTGCTTATATTAATAATGAAACCGGCGTGGTACAACCGATAGAAGAAATCGGAAAGTTATTGAAGAACAAACAAAGGACCGTGAAATTTCATGTAGACGGTGTACAAGCCTTTGGCAAAGTAAATATAGATGTGAACAAGAGTAATATTGACATGTTGTCAGGCAGCGCTCATAAAATTCATGGGCCGAAGGCGGTAGGATTCTTGTATGTGAAAAAAGGGACTCTACTAAAGTCTTTGTTTTATGGTGGAAACCAAGAGTATACACTTAGGCCGGGTACTGAAAACACATCAGGGATCCTGGCTTTTGGCGAAGGTTTAAAAGAGATTTTAGAAAACAAAGGTCAACACTATAATAGGATCAAGGAAATTAAGCAAGACTTTATGCGACGTCTGGAGAAACAGATTAATGATATCGCTATTTTAAGTGAAAATCATGATGAAGAGAGTCCTTATATCCTGAATGTTTCTTTTCTCGGAGTGAAAAGTGAAGTACTGCTCCATAGTTTAGAAAGCGTAGGAATCTATGTCTCCTCCGGTTCAGCCTGCACTTCGAAGGAAGCGGATCAGAGTCATGTCCTAAAGGCGATTGGCCTAAAAGACGAAAGGGTGGACAGTGCCATACGGTTTAGCTTTAGCCGATATACCACTGAAAAGGAAATTAACTATACTTTGATGCAGTTAACAAACATCGTTGAAGACTTGCGAATGATAATGAAGAGGTGAGAAAATGGAAAATGTAATTATTGTACGGTTTGGAGAAATCAATCTTAAGGGGAAGAACAAACGTTTTTTTGAGAGCAAGCTTATAAAACATATAAAAAACAACATTAAAGGGATAGAAGGAGTTTATGTATATCAGGAATACAGCAGAGTATACATCAAATGTAAAAAGGAAGATCAGGGGGAAATTATCGATAAAGTTCGAAAAGTTTTCGGCATTGTCTCTTTAAGTACGGCAAAATCCATCGAGTCGGATATTAATTTGATTAAACGGACTGCCTTAGACGAGTTGAAAGACCGTGTTGAAAAGGATGGAGTTCATAGTTTTAAAGTTGTAACCAAACGGGCTAATAAGAAGTTTCCCTTGAATTCAATGGAGATAAACAGTTCCCTTGGGGAATATCTTTTAGAGCAATTAGGCGATAAGGTTTATGTGGATGTTCACAACCCGGATGCTGTCATTAAAGTAGAAATTCGGGACAAAACTTATGTTAGTAGCGATCATTATCCTGCCTATGGAGGGCTTCCTTTAGAAACCAATGGCTCCGCATTATTAATGCTATCGGGAGGGATTGACAGTCCCGTTGCAGGGTGGCTTATGGCAAAGCGAGGAGTAAAGGTCCACGGGGTTCATTTTCATAGCTATCCCTTCACCAGTGAAAGAGCCCAGGAAAAAATTATGGACTTAGCAAAGGAACTGAGTATGTATATCGGAGAGTTTAAAATTTTCAGTGTGAATTTACTCGACATTCAAAAGTCCATCAATGAGTATTGTCAAGAAGAAGAGATGACAATTATTTCAAGAAGGTTTATGACAAGAATAGCCCAAGAGATTGCTAAAAAATATCATTTTGATGCTCTGATAACCGGAGATAATATCGGGCAAGTGGCCAGTCAAACGATGGAAAGTCTTCGGGTAGTAACGGAAGTGACGGAAATGCCCATATTTCGTCCCCTGATTGCCTACGATAAAGAAGAGATAGTAAAAATATCCAAAGAGATCAATACCTATGATATTTCGATTCAACCTTTTGAAGATTGTTGTTCCGTATTTTTACCAAAGCGACCACTGATTAAACCGCGGTTGGATTTTATTAAGGCTTCGGAAGAAAAGCTGGATGTGGAGGGATTGGTGAATGATGCATTAGCAAACATGAAACAAGAGACGATAGCATTTGAGTTGGAATAGAGGAGGTAGGTTCAATGGATGGTTTAACCCATTTTAATACAGAAGGAAGAGCGAAGATGGTGGATGTGGGCAACAAAAAAGAAACGAATCGTAAGGCCATTGCCACCGGCAAGATTATTATGCAGAAAGAGACCTTGGAAAACATCGTGCAGCAAAACATTACCAAAGGAGATGTGTTAAGCGTGGCACAAGTGGCTGGAATCATGGGAGCAAAAGAAACCTCCCGTTTGATCCCCATGTGTCATAACCTGTTTTTAACCGGGGTGGATATTCACTTTGAGGTGGACCGGGGAAACCATGCTATAATCGTTCGGGCGGAGGTTGAAACCTTCGGGAAAACCGGAGTGGAAATGGAAGCTTTAAGCGCCGTTTCGGTAACAACCTTAACAATTTATGATATGTGCAAAGCCATTGATAAGGATATGGTGATTGAAGATATTAAGCTTATAGAGAAAACCGGAGGAAAATCCGGAACCTATCGGCGAAAAGAGTAACACCTGAAGAAAGATAGGAAGATTTACGAAAGGGAGGTAAGCGTGGCTTATCTCCCTTTCTAATGATGATACGATTACAAATACAAATACGGATTCTATCTCGCACATTCATTAGCCTTTCCCTTTAAAATATCTATACCGTGGGGCAAAGCCTCGGCCACAAAGGAAATGCTTTCCGTAGCCCCCTTAGGGCTCCCGGGAAGGTTAATGATCAGAGTGCTTTTTCGAATTCCGGATATTCCCCGGGATAACATAGCCTTAGGGGTAATGGCTAAACTTTTGGATCGAATAACTTCTGATATTCCAGGGACATTTTTTTCCAGCACCTGTTCGGTGGCTTCCGGGGTGACGTCCCGAGGGGCAAATCCGGTTCCACCGGTGGTAAGAACTAAATCCAGCTTTAAAACATCAGCGTAATAGATCAATGTTTTCTCAATCAACTTCTGTTCATCGGGGATGACGTTCATGGATGTAACTTGGAGATCCATGTTTTTTTCCATGTAATTCTTTAAAGCCGGGCCGCTTTCATCCACGCGCTGTCCTTTGGATCCTTTATCACTGACTGTAATAATACCTGCTTTTATCATGTTGATCACTCTCCGGTATTCGTTTAGTTTGAGTTGCCGTTATTGTTGGTGTTTCCATTGTTATCTTCATTGGAATTATCCTCTTCATCACCATCCCCGTCGTTTTCCCCGGAATCATCCCCGTCTTTATCCTCATCTTCGTTTTCATTTTCGTTTTCGTTTTCCCTTTCATCCTGAGAAGAATCATCCTCATCCTTATCCTCGGGCAGGATTGTCCGGTAATGATAAATTACATGTTGATCTTCTTTGGAAACCGTACCGGAAGCGGGAGCGCCATCGGGATCTATACCGACAAATTCATAATCATCAAAAGAGCGCTGTTCCGTAGAGTACTCGGCTCCTATTTCCATATCTTCCATAATGTACTCCCTGGGAGAAAGAACCTGAACTACGTTCCCGTCCTCATCAATTTCCACATATTCCACCGTTACGGAACCGGTTCCGTGGACTTCCGGGTCGTATTCTTCCAGCTCTTCATATTCCCTTGGAAGCTCATAGGGCCAATCCCTGGGGGTGATTCCATCATGATCTTCGGGGAAGTAGGGCACCGGACGTGATACATAAACCTTCTCTTTGATTTCATCCTCCGGTGTATCATCGGTTGCTAAGGTACCGGTAGGCTCATGAATTTTTATGAGCACATGGCTGTCGCATTCCTCTGTGGGCTCCGTGCCTCGAATGAACAGTTCGGTGATTACCTGGCTTCCTCTGGGATCTCTTTCGCAAAGTTCCGTTGGGATCTTACCCGATATTGCACAGACTTCACGGGAAATAATGTTATCCGGTCTTGTAAAATCTTTGTTTTCATAGTCTTCATGGATGCGGGTCATTACCTGAGACCAGAGACGAGCAGAAACTACACTGCTGCCTGTTATGGGTTTGTCGTTGGCATCAAAACCCATCCAGGTGGCTCCGGAGTAATAGGGGGTAAAACCGACAAACCAAGCATCCCTTTGGTCCTGAGTGGTTCCGGTTTTTCCTGAAACAGGAATCCCCTGATTATTCGGGCGAATTGCAGCTTGACGACCATAGCCACTATTTACTGCGGTACGCATGATATCCGTTACTAAATAACTTACATCGGGGTCGTATACCCGATGCTTTTCCGGCTGATTCTCAAGAATCAAGTTTCCGGAAGCATCTTCAATCCGGGTAAAGGATATCAGATCGGTATAGACGCCTTCGTTAGCGATAATGTTATAAGCTCTGTTCATTTTTAAAGGGCTTACGTTATCAGAGCCCAGCACCGTAGAATTAACCGGAGAATTTATTGTAATACCTACAGACTCCAAAGCTTCTGCCATGATACTTCTTGAGTCGGAATCGGTGGAACCTAATTCTAGCATAAGGCTCATGGCAACCACATTGCTTGACCATTTCACACCTTCCCGTAAATTCGTTAACCCGGCATAATCCCGGTTAACGTTTTGTGGGTATCTTTCCTCCGGGTTGCTTGGATCTAAATAAACGGGAACATCGTCGATGACACTGGCCACGGTATGGTTATTATCAAGGGCAGGAAGATAAGCGGCCAAGGGTTTCATAGAGGATCCCGGCGGTCGTCCGGATCCAATGGCCCGGTTGAAAATCCTTCTTCCTGTGGTTTCCCGCCCCCCCATAAGGGCCTTGATTTCTCCTGTTTTAGGGTCGGAGATCACCATAGCACCTTGGGGCTGTACATTCCCATTTTCATCCCGTAAAAGATTTCCCTGTTCATCCCTCGAACTATCGGGGAAATTTTCGGGGTTGTTAAATTCTTCTTCCGTAATTTCCTGCATCCGTCGGTCTAAAGTACTATAAATTCTCAGTCCCCCGGAATACAAAAGCTGGTTAGCCTGGTCTTCAGTATGACCTTTTTCCATTAAGGCGGCCACTACATCATCTTTTACTAAGTCCGCAAAGTGAGAAGAGATGCCACTGTCCGCATATCGGCTGGGGCTGATTCGCTCATGAAGGTTTTCAATTTCCCCTAAGGCATCTTCGTATTCCTGTTCCGTAATGTATTCATTACGAAGCATACTTCCTAAGACCAGTCGGTATCTTGGAATGGAACGTTCATCAAATACAATTACATAGTCAGAGGTATCGTCCAATACGATATGTGCCTCGGTCACATCGTCTTCATGGATGTAGCGGATTGGTGAGTACCGAGACGGGTTCCGGGGGATTCCCGCTAGTAAAGCGCTCTCCACTAAATCCAATTCACCGACTGATTTTGAAAAATATGCCTGAGAAGCAGCTTCCACTCCATGATTCTGACCACCGAGGTTAATGGTATTTAAATAGGCTTCAAGGATTTGATCTTTTGAGAGTTGATTTTCAATCTGAGTCGCATAATAAGCGTCCTGTATTTTACGCGTATATGTTTGTTCATGGGTCAAGTATAAATTTTTTGCAAGCTGTTGGGTAATCGTGCTTCCTCCCTGCTGAGTGCCGGAGGTAACATTAGACCATGCAGCCCCAACGATTCTTCTGAAGTCCAAACCGCTATGGGACCAGAAACGTTCATCTTCAATGGATATAAATGCATCTCGTAGTATTTGTGGTATTTCACTGTAATCAACGATTACCCGTTGCTCATCCTGTTCAATTTCTTCCAGCGGATTTCCTTCATTATCGAGAATAAAGGAGTTGTTCCCAAGCAAATCATACATGTTTTGCGGGTCGATATCAGGACTGTCGGTAATGGTGCTGTAAACAAAACTAAGGGCAAAACCTGTAGCGACAATACCTAGCAATAAAAACATGACCGTTGTAAAAGTTAAGGCTTGGAAGAATTTTTGTTTTTTTGTATTTTTTGTAGATGTACTTTTTATCCTTTGGTTTTTTGTATCTTTTGTATTTTTTTTATAGGCCATAGTTATACCTCCATAGGTTTTAAAATAAGTTTCATATAAACCACCTGTATTATACCATATCTTAATTATAAAATCTATTGCGGACCTAAGTGCTGAGCTCTAGGACATATACATCCCAAGTCCTATATTTAAAAAATTCAGAAAACGGATTGAAAAGCCTTGGATTTTCCTGTATGATAGAGATATAAAACTAAAGGAGGGTTGCGATTATGATTGTACGAAATTGCTCTGGAGGAATTGTGTTTTATGCAAATCAGGTATTTCTGCTACAAAATGAAAAAGATGAATGGGTACTACCGAAAGGGAAAATTCGTAATGGAGGTTCTCCAAGAGATACTTCGCTGGAAAGAGTGAAAGAGGAAGCGGGTATTGATGCTGAGATTTTATCAAGCGCCGGAGGGTCCAGTTACGAATTTTATTCTGTAACGAGAAAAAAACCGGTTTGCAATGAGATCACATGGTACATTATGAAAGCTAAAAACAAAGAGTTCACAGTAAACTATGACTTGGGCTTTAAAAACGGTGGTTTCTTTAAAATCGATGAAGCCATGGAAAAGATCACCTATAGTCAGGACAAGTCCTTAGTAAACCTCTCCTATAAAAAATATAAAGACTTGGTAAAGAGTATGGTGACTGCATAGGTGAAATGGCAATAAGAAATGAATAAATTCTAATACAAAGGGTAATATTAAAAGAAGTAGCGTACGCTACTTCTTTTAATATTTTTCCCATAATGCTATAATTATTCTAAGATGAAAATAAAGGTGTGATCAGAATCGGAAAGGAATACAAACGAATCGAAAAAGAAGGTTCCTGTGAGTATGAAGTTCAAAAATCAAGTTTTATCGGATATGGAGCGCCAATTAGTGACGAGAAAGAAGCTCAAAAACTAATCGACAACGTGAAATCAACTTACCCCGATGGGAATCATCACGTATATGCCTACATTTTAGGAAGGGATTTCGAAGTTCAAAAATTCAGTGATGATGGTGAACCCTCAGGAACCGCTGGGAAACCGGTTTTAGAGATAATGAAGAGAGAGGGGCTGGTAAATTCTCTGATTATTATCACTCGATTTTTCGGAGGAATTAAATTGGGGGCTGGCGGCTTAATAAGAGCTTATGCTAGGTCCGCGAAAAATGTAATTGAAAATAATAGAATAATAACTATGAAACTTTACCAGCTTTGGGATTTGAGATTTGACTATCAATACTGGGGTAAAGTAGAGAACCAACTAAGAAATCACAGTATTTTTAAGCTCAAAACGGTAAACTATGAACAAAAAGTTCATTGCCAAGTATACATCCCCCCGGAAAAGGTAACAAAAGCTAATAAAATATTCATGGATTTAACCGAAGGACAAGGTAATATGAAGGAAAATTCTCAAGAATATATAAAGGAGGACTGACAATGGCAAAGATTAATGGAACGGTCAAGGAAGAAATGTTGGAAAAAAGAAATTGGGCAGTGGTCGGGGTGAGCCCTAACGAGGACAAATTTGGCTTTAAAGTTTTCGATACCTTAAAAAATCACCAGTACATTGTATATGGAGTGAATCCAAAGTACGACGAGGTAAAGGGTGAGAAAATATTCGATGAACTGAATCAGGTTACTGATAAGGTGGAATGCATTAATTTTGTTGTTAACCCCAAACTCACTTATAAAATGATTGAAACATTAGAACCCTCAGAAGTAAGCTATCTATGGTTTCAGCCGGGGGCCTACGACGATGAAGTTCTGGGGTTGGCCAAAGAGAAAGGATTTAACATGGTCTATGATAGTTGTGTATTGGTGGAATTGGGGAAACGATAGGAAAACTACTCGAGAGTGAAAATGGAGGGTGATCATGAAGGAAAAACAACACAGTATGCATAGTGAAATTGAAATAAAAAAACAGGTTGAAGCATGCATTGCTTGGATTCAACAGCAGGTAAAAAAGGCAAACTGCAATGGCGCATTAGTAGGATTATCCGGTGGGATCGATTCTGCGGTTGTGGCGAACCTCCTTGTACGTGCTTTCCCTGAAAACTCATTAGGAGTAATTTTGCCTATCGATAGTAATCGACAAGATGCCCTACATGCCCAAAAAGTCGCTGAAACATGTAAAATAATAAACACGGAAATTGAACTTACCATGGAGAAAAACAGTATTATGAATAAAACCCGGGAAGCATTAAGTGCGGTTCGGGCGGATCAACATAAAAACCCCAAACTAAGTGATGGAAACCTTAGGGCAAGATTGCGGATGGCAGCACTTTACACTATGGCTAATGAAATGAACTATTTAGTTGTTGGTACTGATAACAAAGCGGAGCTTTACACCGGGTATTTTACAAAATATGGGGATGGAGGTGTGGATATTTTGCCCCTGGCATCTTTACTAAAAAACGAGGTGTATCTATGGGGAAAATACTTAAACGTTCCCATGGAGATAATTCATAAAGATCCCTCGGCAGGGCTTTGGGAAGGGCAATCCGATGAGGAAGAAATGGGAATTACCTATGAAACCATTGACCGGTTTTTAAGAGGGGAGAATATATCTGATAAGGATGAAGAAATAATAAAAAAGCTCCACGCTACAACAGAACATAAACGACAAATGCCTCCTATATACTCCTTGGTATAAACCATGGGAAAACAGTATTTGATTCAGTATTCCAAGGCTACACAAGCAATATAGGATAGAGAATAACATGATAAAAAGGAGAATTAATCACTTGATATAGTTAAAAATTTAACTATGCTTCGATGGGAAGTGTTATACTATATACA
>CAZTIJ010000058.1:0-10838 GCA_964613365.1 uncultured Clostridiaceae bacterium
GATATACAATTGTGAAAGCAGAGGGAAGGGATCATGTTGAAAAAGCTAGAATTGCAAAGGTTGATCAGCACTGGAAGCCGATCCCCGGCTCAGAGAAGGAGCTGAACGTAGATGTCATTTGCATCTCCGTTGGCCTTACGCCTTCCTCCGCCTTTTTCTGGCAAGGGGGCTGTGATATGGAATATGTAAGGGAGCTGGGAGGATATGTTCCCAAACGTAACCAGTATTTACAAACTACGGTTGAAAACATCTATGTAGCAGGGGATTCCGCGGGAATTGAAGAAGCCAGCAGTGCGATGGTAGAAGGTTCTATCGCCGGTCTTGCTGCTAGTCGAAACTTAGGTTTTCCTTATAGCACTTACGATAAAGAAATGCAGGAACTGTTAGAAGAGCTAGAAGGACTTCGAGGAGGAGAAAAGGGTAACCATATTCGAAAAGGTTATAAAAAGGCCGAGGTTTAATTTCCAGGAGGTGATAGAAGATGCTAAGAACTACAGGTGTTCCCAGTAAACAAGAAATAGATAACGCGTTTCCTTCTCAAGAACGGCTGGCAAAAGGTCCGGTGGTAGTGGTGGAATGTTTTGAAACCATTCCGTGCAATCCCTGTTTCACAGCCTGTCATTCCGGGGGCATTGAAGCGTTTAATGATATTACAGATCTTCCGATCATTGATTTTGAAAAATGTAATGGCTGTGCACTGTGTATAAGTAGCTGTCCTGGTCTTGCGATAATGGTGATTGATTACTCCTATGAAAAAGATTATGTGAAAATGATCCTTCCCTATGAGTTTTTTCCTCTTCCCACCGAAGGAGAGTGGGTAATGGGATTGGACCGTAGTGGAACAGAAGTGGCAAAAGTCCAAGTATTGTCGGTTAGAAATAACAAAAAACAAGACAAAACTCCGATTATTTCCATAGCGGTGCCAAAGATTCACTATAAAAGAATTCGAAATATCAAGGTAGGTGATTTATATGACGAAGCATGATGTGGTACTATGCCGTTGCGAAGATATTACGATGCAGGACATTGAAGATGTAATCGCTGAGGGATATCATACTTTGGAAGAAATTAAAAGAGTTACTAGGGTAGGTATGGGACCTTGTCAAGGAAGGACCTGCCTGATGCTGATTCTCCGAGAGCTTTCGATTCACACCAATCAACCAATGGAAAATCTCTTACCGGATACGTACCGTCCGCCGACGAAGTCCGTAAGCTTTGACTTGTTTAGAAAAAGATCAAAAGAAAGGGGGGATGTGAAATGATGACTAGTGCAGAAATTGTCATCATCGGCGGAGGGATTTCCGGCTGTGCCATAGCCTATAACCTTGCAAATAAAGGGATGAAGAACATTGTGCTGCTGGAAAAGGGTTATATCGCCAGTGGAGCTACTGGACGCTGTGGAGCCGGTATTCGCCAACAGTGGGCTACGGAAATGAACTGTCAAGTGGCCAAGCTTTCCCGTGAATTTTTTGAGAGTGCGGAAGAAACCTTAGGATACCATTACGATATTGAATTTAAACAAAAGGGATATCTGATTTTGGCTGCAACGGAAGAAGAGGATAAACAATCGATACAAAACGTTGCCCTGCAAAACTCCCTCGGAATCGATTCGAAATATATATCCTTGCAGGAGGCTAAAAAAATTGTTCCGATACTAAATACCGAGGGTTTCATCAGTGCAACCTATTGTAAAGACGATGGGCACCTTAACCCATGGCACACCACTTTAGCCTTCGCAAAGGCAGCAGAGAAACTTGGAGTAAAGATTTATACTCACACAGAAGTTACGGGGATCGATCATCAAGAGGGAGAAATTCGCGGTGTACAAACCCCGAAAGGCTACATTCGAACCGATAAAATAGTCAATGCCGCCGGTGGTCATGCCCAGCTCATTGGTGAGATGGCAGGAGTTGATCTTCCAGTGTACTCCGAAAGACGGCAAATTCTTGTGACCGAACCGGTGGCTCCGATTTTGGACCCGATGATTATTTCATTTTCTAAAGACATTTACTGTCAACAAGTTCCCCACGGGGCCTTTATAATGGGTAGGGGTGGGGAAGAGGAACCGCGAGATCTCAAAGAGAGTACCAGTTGGGACTTTTTAGAGAAAATGACAGAAACCGCTTTAGGCATTTTGCCGGACCTGAATAAAACCAGGGTGTTAAGACAGTGGTCCGGGATGTATAACCTCAGCCCTGATAAACAGCCAATTTACGGAGATGTTCCGGGAATGAAAGGTTTATATTTAGCTATTGGTTTTAGTGGGCATGGCTTTATGTTTGGTCCGGCCACGGGTTTATTGATGGCGGAGTTCCTTTTAGGCGAAAAAACTACGTTACCTATAGAAAAACTTCATATTAGCAGATTTGAAAAAGGAGAATTGATGGAAGAAGCCTCGGTGGTATAAATGATTATTTACTCCAGCTCATTTTAATCCTTAACAAAACAATAAGACTTTGGCATCAAAAGATGGTTGGTGCTAGGGTCTTTGTTTAGGTTTTCGATTACCATGGATTTAGAATAAATTACAAAGTCAAGTATCTAATATCTAAAGTATCTATTATTCAATTAATGTATCAATTAATAATATAGTTTGTAAATCAAACATCCTTAACGGGTTTTTATATATTAATATTTGCTTATGCATTTATTTTAAATCCTTTTACGCTTAGAAAGGATTCATTAATAATCGTTTATGAAGAGCCGGCGATTTAAAAATCAGCCTCAAAACCATGCAAAACCGCAATCCTGGACTGGTGAAATAAAGAAGAGATTAAGGAAGGGGGTGGACAAAGGCGTTGGGATAGGATATAATTTAAGCAACAACTATTCCTTAAATGTATATTTTGGGAATAGATATAAGTATTATAAAGGAGACGATTATTATGAGCTCTACTAAGGATCAAAACTTTACGTACGGTAAATCAAACAAACCTCAAAACCTCTTGCTCCAAGAACATACTTTGATTCAACACTGTAAATCCATCGAGGAACAACTTCCTAAGTATCTGGAGGATTTTTTTCTGTACCTGAAAAGTTCCGTAGCTTTAACCACTCGGCAAGCATATCTTGAAGATGTTCTTTTCTTCTTTCGATATTTAGTAGATCATACCAAGCTTGTGCAGGCAAATTTGGTTTCGGACATTCCCCTTTCAGATATACAGGCCATAACTGCAAAAGATATCAACCGTTTTCTAGGAGATTACTGTACCCACTACGTAGTTGAAGAGAAATCCTCCAAAAAAATTGTAGAAAACCAAAATCGTTCCCTATCGAGGAAAAAATCTTCCCTTTCGGTGCTATTCAAATTTTTATACCGGGAAGGTTTAATGGAAAAAAACATAACCGACGGCTTTAATCCCATTAAACTACCGAAGCCTCAGCCTGATGCGATTAAACGATTGGAGATTGAAGAAATTGAAGAACTTCTAGAGTTAGTGGATACTGGTCACTTATTTACGAAGAAGGCAAAAGCTTATTGGGAGAAAACAAAGTTTAGGGATAAAGCGATCATCATGCTATTTATAACCTATGGCCTTCGAATCAGTGAACTACAACAGCTAAATCTATCTTCCTTTAACTTTAGAAGAATGGAGTTTAAAATCTACCGTAAACGGGGCAAGGAAGTTGAAATGCCCTTGAATCATACCACGAAAACCGTAATTGATGACTATATCCAGTTGGAACGACCCAAAAATATGGAGCTGGATGCGAACCACAGTGATGCGCTTTTCTTATCCCTGCAAAAAAAACGTATGACGGTAAAAAGTATTCGAAATCTAATAAAGAAATACACCGCCTACGTTTTAAAAACCGATGTAAAAAAAGGCTATAGTCCTCATAAACTACGAGCCACTGCAGCGACTACTTTAATTGCCAGAGGCTTTTCCGTATATGATGTACAAAATCTATTGGATCATGATAATATTACCACCACCCAGTTGTATGCTGCCCATCGCAAAAATGTTAAAAAAGAAATCATATCGAACTATGAATGGAGCGAGGAACCTGAAAGCTAATAGAAAATAATATAAAAAACTGACAGAACTAATGTTTGAACACCCCTTGCCTTTATGTTATAATAAAGGTAAATATAATAAAATAAAAAGGAGCTAATACCATGTATGAAGATTTGAATACGAGTCAAGTCAAAATTTTAAATTATCTTAAATACCAGCTACAGAATAAAGGATATCCACCTTCGGTTCGGGAAATTTGCCATGCAGTGGAGCTAAAGTCCACATCTACCGTACATGCACACTTGGCCAAACTTGAAGAAAAAGGATACATACGTAAAGATCCTACAAAACCAAGAGCTATTGAAATCCTTCATTCCGATACTAATCAAGATTTTAAATTGCAAAAAGAAATCATCAACGTTCCTGTAATTGGCAAGGTTACGGCAGGGGAGCCAATTCTAGCGGTGGAAAACATCGAAGACACCTTCCCTCTTCCGGTGGATTTTGTCGACTCCCAAAATCATGAGATTTTTATTCTGAAAATCAAAGGAGACAGCATGATTGATGCAGGGATCTTCGATGGTGACTTTATCGTGGTTAGCCAACAAAGCACGGCAAATAATGGAGAAATTGTTGTGGCATTGATTGAAGATGAAGCTACGGTGAAACGATTTTATAAAGAAAAAAACCAAGTTCGTCTGCAACCGGAGAACAAATCCATGGACCCCATCTATACCACTGAAGCTTCTGTTTTAGGGCGAGTTGTGGGAGTTTATCGAAAAGCCGTATAAGCTCACCCCCTATAATCCTTTGGAGTCTTGGAAAGGATTACAGGGGGTGTTTTTATCTTTTGACGTTTTCCAATGCTTTTAAAGCTCCTATTTTACCGTGGGCATAATCCAACCCCCCTTGGAAATAAACGATATAGGGTTCTTTTATTGGTGCGTCGGCACTCAATTCTATCGAAGAACCTTGAATAAAAGTTCCCGCCGCCATGATGATCTTTTGACTGTAACCAGGCATATCCCAAGGCTCAGGTTTTACAAAGGCGTCCACGGGAGCAACCGCTTGGATCCCTTCGCAAAAGGCCATTACTTTTTCCTTAGACCCTAAACGGATAGATTGAATGATATCACTGCGTTGCTGTAATGGCTCCGGCTTCACTTCATAACCGGCTTTTCGAAACAATGCTCCGCAAAAAACAGCGGATTTAATGGCCTGGGATACAATATTTGGTGCCAAGAATAGTCCTTGAAACAGAGAGCGAGACTGTCCGAAAGTTA
Source organism: uncultured Clostridiaceae bacterium (assembly GCA_964613365.1). Taxonomy (GTDB): domain Bacteria; phylum Bacillota; class Clostridia; order Peptostreptococcales; family T1SED10-28; genus Isachenkonia. Next base: position 5,243 of record CAZTIJ010000058.1, read on the forward strand.
CGCCACATTCCCGCTCAATGCCTGGCATGGTGTACTCCCTTGCTATCCTATTGATTAAAACTTCTTTTCCTACAATATAGCCTCCGGATAAGGCTATGCCGCCTCCGGGATTTTTTATTAAAGAACCGGCCATCAGATCTGCCCCTACCTCAGTGGGTTCCTTTTCTTCCAAAAACTCTCCATAACAATTATCCACCATACAGATAATAGAAGGGTTGATGGACTTGACGAGGGTTATAACTTTCCTTATGTTTGCAATTGTTAGTGCTTGTCGAAAGTGATACCCTGTAGACCGTTGTATATAGACCATTTTTGTTTTCGGATTTTCTTGAAGCCTCTGTTCAATTTCACAATAATTTAAGGTGCCATTCTTTAGAAAATCAATTTCCAGATAATCAATGCCCTGTCGTAGTAAACTTTTTTCATAGCCCCCTTTGATTCCGATTAACTCATCCAAGGTATCATAGGGTTTTCCAGTAACGGATATAAGGGTATCGTCTTGTTCTAAGAGGCTTTTTAAACATAAACCCAATACATGGGTTCCGTTTGCAAAACCAGAGCGTACAATGGCATCTTCAGTACCAAATACAGTGGCATACAAGGCATCTATCTTTTCACGGCCAAGATCATTGTAACCGTAACCCGTAGTCCAATTAAAATGTTGATCACTGAGCCCGACTTTCTTCATTGCTAACAATACTTTATATAAATTGTATTCCTTGATTTTATCAATTTGTTCAAAGTTTTCCCTAAGGCTTTTCTCTACGGTTTCTCCCAAATGAAAGGTCATTTGGGATATTTTATATTCTGATTTTAACAGCTCTTCGATACTGGACATAGAAAGCCCCTTTCCTTACTTTTTATTTTCAATATAATCCAGAACCTCTTTGAGAAGGATCTCTTCCTCTTCATAACGGTCAAGTAAAAACCACTTAATAAAATCATACCTTTTAAACCACGTAATTTGACGCTTGGCATAGCGTCTTGTGTTTTTCTTTAGAATGCGAATGGCATCGTGTAAGGTGTTATCTCCTTGAAGATATCGGATAACCTCTTTGTACCCCAATCCTTTAAAAGCTTTTAATTCTTTGGGGTATCCCTTGTCTAAAAGGTCTTTCACCTCTTGGATCAGTCCTTCTTCAATCATTAGATCCACCCGTAGATTGATCCGCTCATATAGATTTTTTCGCTTCCGGTTAAGACCGATTAGAATCGGCTGAAATTCTGTAGTTAACTGCAAATCTTCTTTGAAATCCCCCTGGTTTGCACCGGTTTCATGATTAACCTCTAAAGCTCGAATCACTTTTACCAAGTTATTGGGATGGATCTTTTCTGCGGCTTTAGGATCAACTTTTTCTAATTTCCCATGGACATAATCCTTGCCGTATAATTCACTTTCCTCTTTTAGGCTCTTACGAAGCTCTGTATTGGATACCGTGTTGCCAAAGTCCATATCATATAGTAAGGCATTGATGTAAAGCCCTGTCCCTCCACTGACAATGGGGACTTTCCCATGGCTTAAAATTTCATGAATGTGTTTTTTCGCCCGTTCCTCATAATCCGCTACGGAAAAATCCTCATTAGGTGCTACCTCATCGATCATATAATGAGGAATTCCCTTTTGTTCCTCTTCGGTGGGTTTGGCCGTTCCAATATTCATCTCCTTATAAATTTGCATGGAGTCTGCGTAAATGACCTCTCCATCCAATGCCTTCGCTAGTTCTACGGTTAATTTCGTTTTACCAACCGCCGTTGGTCCTACAATGAAAATTACAGGTTTTTGCAAGTTTTTTCACTCCTGACTATGTTGTTCGTTTGAAAAATTTAGATAAATCTCTCTCTTCCACCTTCAGTAAAATCGGTCTTCCGTGGGGACAATGTAGAGGCGGAGTGATTTTTTGAACTTTATATATCAGCTCCTGGATCTCAACTTTAGAGAAATTTTTATGTGCCTTGATAGCGCTTTTGCATGATTTTTGAATGATCAAAGTCTTTTCATCCTCCGGGGAACTTTTTTCTTGAATGCCATCGAGAATATCCATGATAAAAGAACTGTCTTTAGGCCGACCTAAGGCTAAGGGAACTTCTCGCACGATTATGGTATCTTTTCCAAAGCTTTCAATTGTAAAACCAGCTTCATCAAATACCCGCTGATGATCTTGAAAAAGCGAATAATCCTCAGGACTAAGACGCAAAGATTCCGGTTTTAGTAAACGTTGTCGTATAATTCGGTTTTCCTTTGCGTCGTCATATAGCTGATCAAATAAAATTCTTTCATGGGCTGCATGCTGATCGACTAAGAATAAGGTGTTTTGAGATTCGAATAACACATAGGACTGAAAAACCTGCCCGAGGATGTGAAACCCTTGGGCTGGATCAACACTAAAGGGCAAATGATCGCTCTTTAGGTAGTCCAGCGTTTCTTGGGTTTCCTGTATGGTTTCTTGGGTTTGTGTTTCCTTTTGTTGCAGTCTTTTATAGAGCCTATCTTCTAAACTACTGCCTCTAGTTTCGCTGTCTTGTAGAGGCTCTTGATCACTATTTGATTGGACCTTCTGCGAATTGAAAATACTGGTTTTGGAGAAAATTTCGTCACTCGTCGATTCCTCTTGGCTAATTCCTGGGCATTCTGATCGACGATACTCCCCATCATTAACTTCCGTCGGATTTTCTTCTTTTTTTATGGTGGGTTGTACTATTTTTGTACCGGTAGCAAGGGCTTTTGTTACCTGCTCCCTCAGAAAGTTGTCTATTCTTTTTTCTTCGAAGAACTTCACCTCTGTTTTAGAGGGATGAATATTCACATCAATTTCTCCGGGGGGAACTTCAAGATTCAAAACACATACCGGGAACCGATGGATCATAAGTTTGTTTTCATAGGCTTTTTCCAATGATCTAGAAAGAATTTCGCTTTTCACCAGGCGGTTATTGACGAAAAACATTTCAAGGTTTCTATTGCCCCGTCCGTACATAGGCTGACTGGTAACCCCTGAAATTTTGTACGGTGACTCTTCAGTTTCTTCGAGGGGAATCATGTTTTGATATAACTCCTTTGGGAAAATGGATAATAATACCTTAGAAAGATCGTTATCTCCCGGCGTGGTAAACATAAGATTATTATTGTTAACGTATCGGAAGGATATTTCCGACTTACTCACTGCCAGTCGGGTAATAACTTCATTGATTTTTGTGCTTTCCCCCTTTACGCTTTTCATAAATTTCCGTCGGGCCGGAGTGTTGAAAAACAAGTTTCTGATAATTATCGTTGTTCCTTGGGTAGCACTGACTTCTTTTTTCGAAATAATCGCACCACCGGATAATTCCATGGAAATGCCGGTATCCTTTTCTTCAGTTTTTGAAGTGATCTCTATTTGTGATACCGAGGCAATACTGGCCAGGGCTTCTCCTCGAAAACCTAAAGTATTCAGGGAGTCAAGGTCATAGATTTCATTAATTTTCGAAGTACTGTGACGCTCAAACACCATTTCAATATCTTCCGGATCGATTCCTACACCGTTATCTGTGATCCGAATATAGGACTTTCCGCCGTTTTTGATTTCGATGAATATCTTTGTTGCACTAGCATCTATGGCATTTTCCACTAACTCTTTAATCACCGAATAAGGGCCTTGAATAACTTCGCCCGCTGCGATTTGATTAATGGTTATTTCATCGAGCATTTTTACTTTTCTTGCCATGTTGATTCTCCTCAGTCAAATTTTTTAATTGAGTTTGCAGATCATATAAGTAATTGAGAGCTTCTAAAGGCGTAGTTTCCACTAGATTTACGGCAGTTACCTCCTCGAGCAATTGTCGTTCATAATACGCATGAAAATCCAGTTGTTTTTGCTCCGAACCACTGTGAGACTTACGATTTTTACTGATATGAGTGGAGGATTCCCTCTCCCCTTTTTCCAGAGCAGGAGCCTTTTCCGAAGAGGACTGCAACGAAGGCTGAAGGGCTTTGGGCTCCTTTTTATTGTTTTCTAAAGAGTGCAAAATTCCGTTTGCCTTGTTTATTACTTTTACCGGTAGTCCCGCCAGCTTGGCCACTTGTATACCATAGCTTTTATCCGCATTTCCCTTAAGTACTTTACGAAGAAAGATTATTTCATCGCCCTCTTCCTTTACAGTAAACTGATAGTTCTGGACGTTTTCCAAGTCACTCCCTAAAGCCGTTAGTTCATGGTAATGGGTGGAAAAAAGGGTTTTGGCCTGAAGATTTTTACTGATTTCCTCTACAATGGCCCAGGCGATACTAAGACCATCAAAGGTACTGGTACCCCGGCCAATTTCATCAAGGATTAAAAGGCTTTTGTTGGTGGCATTATTTAAAATATGGGCCATTTCGGTCATTTCCACCATAAAAGTACTTTTGCCCTGAGAAAGGTCATCGCTTGCCCCCACCCGAGTAAATATTCGATCCACAATGCTGATCGTTGCATTTTTTGCAGGAACGAAACAGCCGATTTGGGTCATTAAGGAGATAAGCGCAACTTGCCGCATGTATGTGGATTTTCCTGCCATGTTGGGACCGGTGATGATAGAGATGGTATCCCTCCGATTGTTAAGGAAGGTATCGTTGGGAATGAAGTTCTCCTCATGTAGCATTTTTTCCACAACGGGATGACGTCCTTCAGCAATATGGATTTGATCCCCATCCGTAAGCTTCGGCTTGTGATAGTCATTGTCGTAAGCTACCTGAGCGAAGGAATTTAGCACATCAATTCCCGCCACCACTTTGGCTGTCTTTTGAATCCTGTGGGTGTGGTGCTTGATTTGTTCCCGAATCTGTAAAAACAACTGGTGTTCTAGGGCAACAACTTTTTCCTCCGCCCCAAGAATCTTCGATTCCATTTCTTTTAGTTCCGGGGTAATATAGCGCTCACTGTTGGCAAGGGTTTGTTTTCGGATATAATCCTCAGGTACTAAATCTAAGTTCGATCGTGTGACATCTATAAAATAACCGAATATTTTATTGTATTTAACCTTTAAAGATTTGATTCCGGTTCGTTCTTTTTCCTGTTCCTCCAGTCGAGTCATCCAGTGATGCCCGTCACTGGCCATTTCCCGTAGTTCTTTTACCTTAGGATCAAAGCTTGGTTTAATAATATTTCCCTCTTTGATACCCACGGAGGGCTCTTCCAGGATGCTGTTTTCTATTAGTTCCTTCACATCTTGTAGGAGATCTAAGTCTTCTAACAATTCTAACAACAGCTTATCCTGACTTTTTATTAAAATCTCTTTAATAACTGGAAGGTAGGTTATTGAGTTTTTTAGTGAAATTAAATCTCGGGGATTTGCACTGTCATAACCGATTTTCGAGGTTAATCGTTCTAAATCATATATATGCTTTAGAGCATCTACAAGTTCCTCCCGAGAAAGCAGAGCACCTTTAAAATAGTCCACGGTGTTTAACCGTTTCGTAATGGCTTTTCCATCGATTAAAGGTTCTTCAATCCATTTTCGAAGCATCCGCCCTCCCATGGCGGTCACGGTTTTATCCAAAACCCAAAGAAGGCTTCCCTTCTTTCCTTTATGTTGCATGGATTGAGTCAGCTCTAGGTTTCTTCTGGTATTGGCGTCAAGAAGCATG
>CAZTIJ010000059.1:0-10798 GCA_964613365.1 uncultured Clostridiaceae bacterium
CGTAGGCCATGAGAAAATCGATAAACCCCTGGGGATCCTCCCTATAGTAGGGGGCAACCAGGGCGGTGCTAACGTATTTGGAGTAGGATCCGTAGGCCTCCTGGCGGTTGTAATCCACCGTTACCACCGGAACCCCCATTTTCCCGAGGCAGCGAACGGTGCTCAGTCCGATATAATAATTGGTTCCCAGTACCAGGGCTTGATGTTTTTCCATCTTACTTCTCAATCCCTGTTCTGGACTTTACCCCTTGTTGATAATAATGTTTGATTTCCTTCATTTCCGTTACCAAATCCGCGGCCTCAATGATCTCTTCCTTGGCGTAGCGCCCGGTGATGATCAGTTCCACTTTTTCATGCTTATTTTTCATAATCTCCAGCACCTCTTCCAGGGCAAAGAGATCGTAGTGCAGGGCAATGTTGACCTCATCCATGATGACCACGTCGTATTTTCCCCCTTTGATGACCCCGGCCATTTTTCGAAGGCCCCGCTTGGCAATTTCCACATCCTCCTTTTTGGGGTTGTTGCAGATAAAGCAGTCCCGGCCGTACTGTTCGATGCGAAAGCCCGGCAGATAATCCATGGCCTTCAGCTCGCTGTAGTCCATGCCTTTTACAAACTGGCCCATAAACACCTTTTTTCCTGCACAAACCGCCCGCAGAGCAAGGCCCAGAGCCGCCGTGGTCTTTCCTTTTCCCTCCCCGGTGTAAACCTGTACATATCCTTTGGTATCCATTGTAAAACTCCTCTCTGTTTTTTCTTTACTATATCATATTTTATTTCCCCTTTGAATACGTTTCATGGCTATTCCCGATTTTCCTCGGTTTTTTCAAAATTTTTCGAGTGGCAAAAGAATTTCTGGGTATAGGTATAAAAACCGGTTACGAAGCTGAATGTAAACCGTGATCCAAAACTTATCACGATCCATACAATACTAAAGGGCAACGGCCTTTTATGGGAAAGGAGAATTACTATGACAGAACCAAAAAAACTCAAAAATGAAGAAAAGAAGAAAACCCTGGTAAAATGCGAAGCCAAAGGAGGCAAGGAAGTCACCCCCGAGGAATGCGAATACCTGAATCAAAAAGACAAGGCCCGGGAAAAGGGCCGGGAAAAGCCTCCCGAAAGATCCGCCGGCCGGGACGCGGGAAACAAGCTGTGCATCAACTGCGAGATCTATCCCCCTTTCAATAAAATGTAGTAACCCATCACTTTTTTCCTCCCTAAAAAAGCGTCTCCTGATTTTTCAGGACACGCTTTTTTTATGGCTCTTTTTATTTTCTCCGGTGTTACACCAGTTTTCGTTTTACGATTTCATCCACCACAAAGGAGGCCACATCCTCGGCGTAGGATCCGGTTCCGAAGCCGGCGTCATAACCCAGCTCCTTGGCCAGTTCGTGATTGATCCTCGGACCGCCGCAGACCACCACCATTTTTTCCCGGAGGCCTTCCGCCTCCAAAAGCTCGATCAGCTCGGTCAAATTGGGGATATGCACATCCTTTTGGGTAACCACCTGGGAGACGAGAATGGCGTCGGCGTTTAACTCAATGGCCTTGGCCACCAGGTCCTCATTGGGCACCTGGGAACCCAGGTTCACGGCCTCGATGCCCTCATAGCGTTCCAGGCCGTAGTGTCCGTCGTATCCCTTCATGTTCATAATCGCATCGATGCCCACGGTATGGGCGTCGGAACCGGTACAGGCCCCGATAATGGTGATGTCCCGTTTGATTTTTTCTTCAATAAAGGCTTCCACCTCTTTTTTCGACAGGGTTTCCACTTCTACCTTGGGTACTTCTATACCGGTGTAGTCAATGGAAGCGGCACATCGGCCGTAGACCACGAAAAATGAAAATCCCGGCCCCATATTCTTCATGCTTACCACACTGGGATCCTCGAGCCCCATTTTCAGTGCCAGACGCCGGGCCGCCTCCTTGGCCTCCTCATCCGCCGACACCGGCAGGGTAAAACTCATTTGCACCATTCCGTCATTTAACGTGTCCCCGTAGGGTTTTACCTTGGTTAAATCCACCTTCTCCAATGCCATTTTACGCACCTCCCTGTAACATTAAATCCACGAAGGGATTGTAGTAACCGGCGTCCTTTTTCGTCACGCCCTCCAGGCCTTTCCCGCCGGTTCGCATTCTTTTAACCCCGCCGAATTTGCCCTCTTCAATGGTTTTAAAAATGCCGTTTCGCTGGATTTCAATCAACAGATCATGGGCACTACTCAGTACATCCTTGGCACGGCTTTGAATGATTCCGTCTTCCTTAAAGGTGATTTCCGAACCCAGGTCCCTACAGTTGTTGAAAATATACTTGGCATTCTCAATGGCCAGGGCCCGGTCCTGAATATGGGGGGTGTGAATGGCCTCGGTCATCATGCCCAGCAGCTGCACTTCCTGATTGGTCCAGATGGAGATCATATTGAACATGGCATCCTGAATATGGCCCTTAAAGATGTCTCCGGTTTTGAACTTCGTGGGGGGCATGTATTTCAGCGGCGCCTTGGGGAAAATCTCCCGGGCCATCTGAGCCTGGGCAAGTTCCCATAAAAATCCGTTTTTCAAATCGGGATGCATTTCAAAGGCGTGTCCCAGTCCCATCTGCTCTTCGGGCAGCCCCGCCTTTTTGGCAAACTGCTCGTTGATAAACTGGGAGGCCAGCACCGTATGGGCTTCCTCCACGGCGTCGGCGGTGGTTAGGTAGTTGTCCTCTCCGGTGTTGATCATGATCCCGGCAAAACCGTTGATGATTCGGGAAAAATACTGATCCACCAAGGTTCGCTGCATGTTGATGTCCCGAAACAAAATGCCGTACAATGCGTCGTTCAGCATCACGTCCAGTCGCTCCAGAGCTCCCATGGCTGCAATTTCCGGCATGCACAGCCCGGAACAGTAGTTGCACAGGTGGATGTATTTTCCCACTTCCTTGCCCACCTCGTCCAGGGCCTCCCGCATAATCCTGAAGTTTTCCTGGGTGGCAAAGGTTCCGCCGAAACCTTCCGTGGTGGGGCCGTAGGGCACATAGTCCAGCAGGCTTTGGGCGGTGCTTCGAATCACGGCGATGATATCGGCCCCCTGCAGGGCTGCGGACTTGGCCTGCATGGCATCCTCATAGATGTTTCCCGTGGCCACGATCACATAGAGGTAGGGCTTTTCTCCGTCCCCGATGTTTACCATGTCATGGTCCCGGCGCTCCCGGTTTTTTCGAATGATTTCCACGGTATTCCCGGCGACCTCGTCGATGACCCGCTGAATATCCTTTTCATCCTTGATGGGAATTTTGGTTAGGTCCACTTCCCCCCGGGACACCGCCTCGGCAATTTCCTGGGGGGTTTTGGAAAGCTCCGCCATGGCATTGCCGATCCAAAAGGCGGCTCCTTTTCCCAGGCCGCCCCCCTGCTTGATATTTTCCACCACCACATTGGGCAGGGGCGTGTCCACTTCGTCCACCCCGTCGATGCCCAATAGTCTCGTTACCGTCCGCTCCACCGTAACCGTGGTGTGTTCGTCAATAAAATACTGTACATCATCGGCAATGGCCTTTGCCGCCTGCCGGGCCTCCTGAATCATCCTTTGGTCCAGATTCAACTTGCTCTCCATTATTCACCCTCCTTATGATCTTTGCTTAACAGTTGTTCTTGTCGTTCTTTTTCCAGTACTTCCTCCGCCCGGCACAGGATGTCTTCCCTGAGCCCCATCAATCGGGCGATCATAATGGCCTCCTTGGGCACTTCCTCTCCGGGCTCCCGGTTTTCCAGACGGTAATCCATGTATTTTTCCAGGACACCGATCCCTCCATGGGCCTCTTTCATCTCCTGTTTCAGCTTTTCGGGCTCCGCATTCCGAAGCCCCACCACCTGGAGATGGCGAAGATCCGGAATCCTGCTTAATCCGTCGAAATGGGTGGTGACTACGGAGATGCCCCGTAGGGATTTAAAGTGTTCGATCACCCCTCGGGAAATGGCGTAGCCTTCCTTGGGGTTGGTTCCCCGGGCCAGTTCATCGATGAGCACCAGCCCCTTTTCCTTTTTCTGATCCGTGATTTTTTTCAAATGATATATCTCCGCCCCGAAGGTGGAAAGTCCCCGTTCCTGGGACTGCTCATCCCCCGAGGAAAAATAGATAAAGGATACGGGACCGATGGTGGCTTCCTCAGCGGGTACATAAAGGCCCAACTGGGCCATGGCCGTAATCAAAGCGATGAGCTTTAAGGTAATGGTTTTTCCTCCCATGTTGGCCCCGGTAATCAGCGTCACTCCGTTTTCCAGAGTGACGTCGATGGGCATGTACTCCTTTCCCTCTTTTCGAAGCCGCTGCTCCACAATGCAGTGCCTTCCCCTTCGGATTTTTATATAGGGGTCCTGGACGATTCGGGGCTCCACCCCGTGGATCTGATCCCCTAGAAGAATTTTCCCGATGCTCAAATCCAGTTCCCCTAAAATTTGAATGTTCTTTTGAATCTCGTCATGAAAGTCCCGCACCCGCTGGGAAAGACGGATACGAATCTCGAACTCCTCTTCCTCTTCCCGGATTTTCAAGGCCCGGTACTGCTCCCGAAGGGCTTTCATTTCCTCCGTGTGGCTTATTTTAAACACGTAGCTTTTAAAGGTTTCCGACAGAAAGAAGACCCGGTCACTTTTTTTCAAAAGGGCCAGCAGATCCTTTTTCTCCTTGGGCACCAAAATTTCATTGTTGGGCTTCGGCTTGACCCCGGTTTCCTGTTCCAGTTCCCGGCGCAGCCGTTTATCCTCCTCCAGGATCCTTCCGTCAATGGTTCTTTTTTCCTCCCGGATATCCCCTAGGGCCCGGGAATAGCCGTCATAGATGTAAAAGGTCTTTACCCTGCTGTTTTCCGGGTCCAGGGCTTTGATCAAGGGGGCCACCGAGGCCATGGCAAACTTCTCTAAGGCCACCTCGGGATGCTCGAGGAAAAAATCCCTTAGCTCCTCCATGACCATGATCTGATTTTTGATTTCGAAAAACTCCACCTCATTGAGCACTTCGTTTTTCATCACCCGCTCCAGGGAGCCTTGAATGTCCTTGATCTCCGACAGATAGCCCTTAAGGTTCCAAAGAAAGTAATCGCTGCTTTTCAGCCCCTGTCGAAACCGGCCCAGTTCCTCAAAGGACCGTCTCAACTCCCGGACCTGGGCGCTGCCGAAGGGCACGGTTTTGGACTTCAGCTCCTTCCCGTATTCCGTCTGGGTGGGCACCCAGTCCAGCACCTCCCGAAGACCGGATTCCCGAAAGGTTTTTTTATCCATAAAGCGCATCATGGTGATCCTCTCCTTCTTGCATCACATCCACCACCGGCAGCTGTAAGGCTCCTTTCATTCGTCTTAAGAATTCCCCCGGGGGAAATTCATAGCCCTGAGGGGCGTAAGGGTTGACGGACACCGCCAGTACATGTAAGGGTTCCAGGGTATATACCTTTACCCCCCGTTTTTTAAAACGGATCCAGTCCTCCCGGGGAATGAAGATCTTCGTTCCGTCCTGGACCACAAATTTCACCCCTTTGTAGTGGGGGGTCACCGCAATCAAATCCTCCAGGGTTTTTTTCACCAGGGACCCGGGGAAAATCACGTAGCGGCTGTTCTCCCTCAGGGCACTGCCGATCTCCCTACCGGCGTTCAATGCAGTTCTCAGAGAAAGCCTTCGAAATTCTCCCTCCCCGTCCACAATCCCGAGGCAGCCCCGGTCCATAACCTCCCGGGCAAAGACACGGACCCTTTCCTCGGTGATGGCTTCGATCCCGAATAATTCCACCTGGTAGGCCGTTGCTTCGATGACCCGGTCCATGCTTCTACTGACCACGGCCCCGGTGGCCAGTATCGCCGCTTCCGTCACCCCCGGGGAGGCGGCGGTTTTTCGGTTGATGGCGCCGTCCACCACAACGATATCCGCTCCGTAACGGAGCATTTTCTTTGCCACCCCACGGATTTCTTCATTGTTCCCGGGACCCGCCAGCTCCACCAGTCCGTTTTCCTTGACCCGGCAGATCACCACGGGGCCCATGGTGGTTCGGTAATCGGTCACCTCCAGAATTTCCAGTCTTGCATCACTGTTCAGGAGAATGTCTTGGGCCGTGGCCACGATGGTGCCTTCCATCACATGGATCACCGGCTTGTCGGTTTTCGTCACCAAATCCTCCCGTTCTCCGTCCCGGCCGATGGAGGTAAGACCCAAACTGATGTAACGGCCGTAGGCCTCTTCGATGATTTTGTTTAACACCACGGTTTTTCCCGCGTTTTTTCCCATCCCCACCACGGAGATCACCCGGTATTTCCCGTAAATCCGGTCAATAAAACCCAAGACGCCACCTCCCCTCTTTTCCTTTTATTTTCCGGGGTTTTGAGCCCTTTGCCCATTGCCCCGACCATATCCCTCTTATTTTTTGCTTTCTTACTTTTTGCTTCGCTGCATTCTTTTTAGTTGGGCGGGCTCTAAGGCAATGCGTCTTCCCTGCATTAAGGAAGCCACCCCTTCCAAATCCCATTTCTTTTTCCCTTGGCAAACGTCGCAGTTGCAGGATTCCTCGTAGGATTCGGGCTCCGCATAGGTGGTGATCACCCCTTCGTAGTTCCGAAGAATTACCTTATTGGCGGATTGAGAGATCAGATAGCTTGGCATGACGGGGATTTTTCCGCCGCCGCCGGGGGCGTCCACCACGAAGGTGGGAACCGCATAACCCGAGGTATGGCCCCGAAGGCCTTCAATGATTTCAAGGCCCTTGGCCACCGGGGTTCTGAAATGCTCAATGCCCATGGATAAATCACATTGATAGATATAATAAGGCCGTACCCGGTTTTTCACCAGATTATGAACCAGGTCCCGCATTACGTGTACGCAGTCATTGATTCCCCGAAGGAGCACCGACTGATTGCCCAGGGGCACTCCGGCGTTGGCCAGCAGTTCCAAGGCCTCCTTGGCTTCAGGGGTGATCTCCTTGGAATGATTAAAGTGGGTGTTTAACCAGATGGGATGATACTTTTTCAGCATCTCCACTAAGGCCGGGGTAATTCGCTGGGGCAGTACCACCGGGGTTCGGGAACCCAGACGGATGATCTCCACATGGTCGATTTCCCGAAGTTTTGCGATAATATATTCCAAGCGTTCATCGGATACCAACAGACAGTCCCCTCCGGAAAGCAGTACGTCCCGGACCTCGGGGGCATTGCGGATGTACTCGATGGCCTGGTCGATCCGGTCCACGGGCTGCTCTTTGTCCTGCTGTCCCGCAAACCGTCTCCGGGTACAGTGTCGACAGTACATGGAACACATATCGGTGATCAACAGAAGCACCCGGTCAGGGTATCGGTGGGTAAGTCCCGGTACGGGAGAATCCACGTCCTCGCTGAGGGGGTCCTCCATATCCGCTTTCCCTTTATGGAGTTCCCGTCCGCTGGGAATCGCTTGTTGGCGCACAGGACAGGTAGCATCGTCCCGATCCATCAAGGCGGCGTAGTAGGGAGTGATGCCCATTCGAAGGGTGCCAAGGGTATCCTTTACCCCCTGCTCCTCCTGCTCCGTTAAATTCACCACTTTTTTCAGGTCCTCGATGGAGGTGATTCGGTTCTTCACCTGCCATTTCCAATCCTTCCACTGGTCTTCCGTGACATCCTTCCATAATTCTATCTCATTGTAATGTCTCATTGATCATCCACTCCTTATTGTTTGGATTGCCCCCCAAAGGGGGTTGCTCGTTCATCGGCGTTTTCTTGATCGTATTTTCTTCCCACCGCTTAGCTGTAAAGTTCCTGATATACCTTTTTCAACGCCGGGCTTTCCCGTAGAATCTCCATGGAGATCTCGGCATGGCCCTTGGTGTATCCGTTTCCGATGATCATTCGGGTGTCTCGGCCCACCCCTTCCGCTCCCAGGGCGGCTTTGGTAAAGTTGGTGGCCATGGAGAAAAAGTACACCAGACCGTCGGTCTTTGCCGCGAGGATACTGGCCATCTCCGTGTTGTTGACGTTTACGCAGTTGATCACCACGTCGGCCATTTCTCCGTCGGTGGCCTTTGCCACTTCATCCCGTACCTTCAGGGCATCGGTGGCGTCCACGGAAATATAGTCATCGGCCAGGTCCAGACCCTTGGGTCTTTCAAGGGATTTTTCACTATGACCCAGGCAGATCACCTGACCGGTCACCCCGGCCCGTTTCTTGGCTTCATGAAGGCATAGCATGCCGGATTTCCCCGCACCGCCGATGACCACCACTTTATGTCCCGGCTGTACCAGCTTCGCGGTTTGTGCCGGGGCTCCCGCCACGTCCAACACCGATAATGCCAGGTTTTGGGGAAGGTCCTCGGGGAGCACCGCATAAATTCCCGATTCAAATAAAATCGCCTTTCCCGTGATGTCCACCTGATCGATGTCCATTCGCACTTCATGGATTTCATCAATGACCAGAGGGGTCAGGGACAGGGATACCAGGGTCGCAATTTTATCCCCTTCCCTCAGGGCCACTTTATCCTTCAGAGCGGAGCCGATTTTTTCTACGGTTCCGATCAACATTCCCCCCGAGCCGGTCACCGGGTTTTGGTGCTTTCCTCTTTCCGCCACAATCCCCTTCATGATTTCCTTGATTTTTTCCACGTCTCCCCCGGCCTGCTCTTTGATCTGGGTAAAGCTGGCGGAGTCCACGTTCAGGGTTTCGACCTCGATGCGAATCTCATTGTCGTAAATCTCCATGTGGTTATCGATCTTTGTTGCCGGCTGAGGCAGTACCCCCTTCGGCTCCAATACTCTGTGGGTTCCCAGGGAACATCCTTTTTTCTCCATAATCATCCTCCTTTGTATTTTTGTAATGCTTTGCATTCTCTTTGCGTTTATTATCCTATTTTCCACTCCCTATTCTATGTCGCAATAACTATGCCAAGTTTATAACAAAGTATTGTTTTTTGGGTTCCCGGAGAAACTTTCCTCTTTGACCGTTGAAATGAAAGGGTTCTACCTTACTCTTTCCGGAGCTGTCTCCCTGGATTTCTCCTAACACCCGGCTTTTTTTTTGAAAATCGCCTTAAAAAACAAAAATAACCGCCCATTATTCAGCGGTTATTTTGTATTTTTTGATCTTATATTGTAGGGTTTGCCGCGGAATTTTTAATAACTGAGAGGCCTTGGTCACGTTTCCCCCGGTTTCCTTCAGGGCATCCCGGATAAACTGTTTTTCCCAGTTTCTCATGCTTTCCTTCAGGGAAAAATCCAGGGCCTCCTTCCCCTGGCCTTCCGAAGCGAACAGGGCCAGGTGATTGGGCAGGTCCTCTTCGGTAATGTAGCTACCCTCAATCATGTTCATGGCCCCCTCCAGGATGTTTTCCAACTCCCGGATGTTTCCCGGCCAATGATACCGATAAAAGGTTTGCAGCACCCCGTGGGTGACCCCTTTTACGTTTTTGTTCAGCTGACGGTTGAACTTTCGAATGAAAAATTGGACCAGGGCCTTAATGTCCTCTTTCCGTTCCACTAAATTCGGTACCCGGAAGGACACCACGCTGAGGCGGTAAAACAGGTCGTCCCGGATTTTCCGCTCCTTCATGGCATGGTAGGGATCCATATTCATCGCCGCAATGATTCGAACGTCCACTTTTCGGGTTTTAATATCCCCCACCCGGCGAATCCTGCCTTCCTCCAACACTCGAAGGAGCTTGGCCTGTAGTTCAAAGGGCATGGAGTTGATCTCATCCAAAAACAAGGTTCCCTTATTGGCCAGCTCAAAAAGACCGGGCCGGTTGTCCGCATCGGTGAAGCTTCCCCGTACGGTTCCAAAGAGAATACTCTCCAACAGGGATCCGGGAATGGCGGCGCAGTTTTGGGCCACAAAGGGAGCCTCCCGCCGTTTGCTGGCATTGTGGATGGCCTGGACAATCAACTCCTTTCCCGTGCCGGTGTTTCCGTAAACAATGACCGAGGAGTCATTCTCCGCCGCCTTTATTCCCTTTCGTTTCAACGCCACAATCTCTTTGGTGCTGCCGATGATGTCCTGAAAGGTGTAACGGGCGGTTCCCCGTTTTTCCTCTAAGTTTTCCGGCGCCTCGTAGTAAAGCTCTTTTTGCAGGTCCACCAGCCGCTCGGAAAGAGCCCGGACTTTGGTAATGTCCCGGGAGATTTCAATGGCCCCCATTACATGGCCCTGCTCTACAATGGGAATGGAGGTATTGATCGTGGTGATTTTATTGCCCTTGAAGTTTAAAAATTCCTGTTTCACATCAAACATGGGCTCCCCGGTGCGAAGCACCTGTAGCAGGGTACTGGTTTTCTCCGTCAGGGAGGGATAGACACTGAGGATGTGTTTGCCGGTGACATCCTCCCGGTCAATATCCTCCATGACCAGGGCCACGTCGTTGGAGTAAAGAATTTTTCCCCGGTTGTCAATGATCTGAACCCCTTCGTCGATGTTGTTCAGTATGGTGTCCACCGTATCTTTCCCAAAATAATTATCCACTGCATCACCGCCTATTTTTAAGCATTTTTTTATTATTTTCGCCGAATTTCAAGCAACTTTTTCCTTCCCCCGTTGAAAAAACCCGGCTCGTCTTTTATTCATTATACCACAACGGGAAGGGGATAAACGAATTTTCCGGTAATTCCAAATCCGAAGAAACAAAAAAAGCCCCCCTTATGCCCTCCAAGGGGGGAAGTGTTGCCGTAAAATCCGGGCTACCAACCGGCGGCCTTTCCCATCTCTTCCCTGGTTTCTCCCCGGGCCCCCTGATAGGTCATGGACAGGGCGGTGGAGATACGGTTTTCCGCCCTCCTTTGTTCCCGGGTCTGCGCCAGAAAATTTTGTTAAATT